>NZ_JBHWLC010000026.1:0-99216 GCF_042730635.1 Streptomyces sp. NPDC059917 | reverse complement strand
CCCCGCCCCGGCCCCGGGCGGTCGCTGCACCCGCCGCCTCCCGGAGTAACCCGCGCCCCCCCCGCCGGGGTCACCCCCGTCCTGGTGTCACGGGGGTGGGGACACCGGCGGCAGCTGCCGCCGGTGTCCCCGCCCGAACGCGCCTAGGCCTTGCGGGTCCGGGTCGCCTTCTTCGCCGGGGCCGCCGCCTTCTTCGCGGTGGCCTTGGTCGCGGCCGCCTTCTTCGCCGCGGCCGCGGTCTTCTTCGCCGGGGCCCGCTTCTTCCCCGCGGGCAGCGCCGCCGGCACCCCCGCATCGGAGACCCGCTCCGCACCGAGGATGTCCCGCAGGAACTTGCCGGTGTGGCTGGCCCCGACCGAGGCCACCTGCTCCGGCGTGCCCTCCGCGACCACGAGCCCGCCGCCGTAGCCGCCCTCGGGCCCCATGTCGATGACCCAGTCCGCGGTCTTGACGACGTCGAGGTTGTGCTCGATGACGATCACCGAGTTCCCCTTGTCGACCAGCCCCGACAGCACCTTGATCAGCTTCGAGATGTCCTCGAAGTGCAGACCCGTCGTCGGCTCGTCGAGCACGTACACCGTCCGGCCCGTCGACCGCTTCTGCAGCTCCGACGCCAGCTTCACGCGCTGCGCCTCGCCCCCGGAGAGGGTCGGCGCGGACTGGCCGAGCCGGACGTAGCCGAGCCCGACCTCGTTCAGCGTGCGCAGGTGCCGGGCGATCGTCGGAACCGCCTCGAAGAAGCCGAGGGCCTCCTCGATCGGCATGTTCAGCACCTCGGCGATGGACTTGCCCTTGTAGTGGACCTCCAGCGTCTCCCGGTTGTACCGGTCTCCGTGGCAGACCTCGCACGGAACGTAGACGTCCGGCAGGAAGTTCATCTCGATCTTGATCGTGCCGTCACCGGAGCAGTTCTCGCACCGGCCGCCCTTGACGTTGAAGGAGAAGCGGCCCGGCAGATAGCCGCGCACCTTCGCCTCCATGGTCTCCGCGAACAGCTTGCGCACGTGGTCGAAGACACCGGTGTACGTCGCCGGGTTGGACCGCGGGGTGCGGCCGATCGGCGACTGGTCGACGTGGACGACCTTGTCGACGAGGTCGTCGCCGTCCACCCGGGTGTGCCGCCCCGGAACCGTCCGGGCGCCGTTCAGCTCGCGCGCCAGGTGCGTGTACAGGATGTCGTTGACCAGCGTGGACTTGCCGGAGCCGGACACGCCGGTGACGGCGGTCAGCACGCCCAGCGGGAACGACACGTCGATGTCGCGCAGGTTGTTCTCCCGCGCACCGTGGACGGTGAGGCGGCGGCTCGGGTCCACGGGCCGGCGCACGTCGGGCAGTTCGATGGACTTCTTCCCGGACAGGTACTGCCCGGTCATCGACTCGGTGTTCTTGAGCAGGTCCTTGAGCGAACCGCTGTGCACGACCTTGCCGCCGTGCTCACCGGCGCCGGGGCCGATGTCCACGACCCAGTCGGCCACCTTGATGGTGTCCTCGTCGTGCTCGACGACGATCAGCGTGTTGCCCATGTCCCGCAGCCGCACCAGCGTTTCGATCAGCCGGTGGTTGTCGCGCTGGTGCAGGCCGATCGACGGCTCGTCCAGCACGTACAGCACGCCGACCAGACCGGAGCCGATCTGGGTGGCCAGTCGGATGCGCTGGGCCTCGCCGCCGGACAGGGTGCCGGCCGCGCGGTTGAGCGAGAGGTAGTCCAGACCGACGTCCACCAGGAAGCGGAGCCGCTCGTTGACCTCCTTGAGCACCCGCTCGGCGATCTTCTTGTCGCGCGCGTCGAGGCGCAGCTCGCCCAGGAACTCGGCGCACTCGCTGATCGACATCGCGGACACCGCGGCGATGGACTTCTCCATCACGGTCACCGCGAGCACGATCGGCTTGAGCCGGGTGCCCTCACAGGTCGGGCACGGCACCTCGCGCATGTAGCCCTCGAAGCGCTCGCGGCTCGTGTCGCTCTCCGCCTCCGAGTGCCGCCGCTTGACGAAGGGCACCGCGCCCTCGAAGGCCGTGGTGTACGCCCGCTCCCGCCCGTAGCGGTTGCGGTAGCGGACCTCGATCTGCGTCTTGTGGCCGTACAGCAGGGCCTTCTTCGCCCGCTGCGGCAGACCGGCCCAGGGGATGTCCGTCCGGAAGCCCAGCTCGCCGGCGAGCGCGCCGATCAGCCGCTGGAAGTAGTCCTTGGTGTGGCCCAGCGACCACGGGGAGATCGCGCCCTCGTCGAGGGACTTGTCCTCGTCGGGGATGATCAGCTCGGGGTCGACCTCCATGCGCGTACCGATGCCGGTGCACTCGGGGCAGGCGCCGAAGGGCGAGTTGAAGGAGAAGGAGCGCGGCTCCAGCTCCTCGAAGGACAGGTCGTCGTACGGGCAGTAGAGGTGCTCGGAGAACATCCGCTCGCGCTCGGGGTCATCCTCGGCGAGGTCGACGAAGTCCAGGATCACCATGCCGCCGGACAGGCCCAGGGCGGTCTCCACCGAGTCGGTGAGCCGCCGCTTGGCGCCGTCCTTGACGGTGAGGCGGTCGACGACCACCTCGATGGTGTGCTTCTCCTGCTTCTTCAGCGTGGGCGGCTCGGAGAGCTGGATCGTCTCGCCGTCCACCCGGGCCCGGCTGTAGCCCTTGGTCTGGAGGTCGGCGAAGAGGTCGACGAACTCGCCCTTGCGCTCGCGCACGAGCGGCGAGAGCACCTGGAAGCGGCTGCCCTCGGGCAGCGCGAGCACCCGGTCGACGATCGCCTGCGGCGACTGCCGCGCGATCGGGCGGCTGCACTGGGGGCAGTGCGGCTTGCCGATGCGGGCGAAGAGCAGGCGGAGGTAGTCGTAGACCTCGGTGATGGTGCCGACGGTGGAGCGCGGGTTGCGGGAGGTCGACTTCTGGTCGATGGAGACGGCCGGGGAGAGGCCCTCGATGAAGTCGACGTCGGGCTTGTCCATCTGCCCCAGGAACTGGCGGGCGTAGGACGACAGCGACTCGACGTAGCGGCGCTGGCCCTCGGCGAAGATCGTGTCGAAGGCCAGGGAGGACTTGCCCGACCCGGAGAGTCCGGTGAAGACGATGAGTGAGTCGCGGGGCAGGTCGAGCGAGACGTTCTTGAGGTTGTGCTCGCGAGCGCCACGAACGATGAGACGGTCGGTCACGCCGGTCCGCACCTTTCTTGAGAGAGCGGGGGACGGGCCCCGGCCGTCCAGAGTATGGGGGTCGGGAGGCGCCGCTGGATGGTCTGGTGTGCTCCTCCGAGCGTATAGCACGTGCATTCGATTTCCGGCACTCCGAAGAGCGCTTCACCCGATCGTGTGGCGGCGCTAGGGTCGGCTCATGATTGATCATGCGCACGACCTGCGATCCCTGCGCGAAGCCACGGACCGACTGCTGACCGCGGCCGCGAAACTGGACAACGCGGCCGTGGCCGAGGCGTCACGCCTGCCCGGTTGGTCCCGGGGCCACGTACTCGCCCACCTCGCCCGCAACGCGGACGCCCTCGTGAACGTGTTCGAAGGGCGCCCCATGTACGAGAGCGCCTCCGCGCGCGACGCCGACATCCAGCGCGATGCCGGTCGGCCCCTGGTGGAACAGCTGGAGGACGTCCGGAATTCCGCCGCCGGGTTCCAGGCCGTGGCCGACGCGCCCCAGGACTGGTCCCGCACGGTCGAGCTGCGCAACGGGGTCACCGACAGCGCCTCCCGGATCCCCTTCCGCCGCCTCGTCGAGATCGAGCTGCACCACGTGGACCTCGGCATCGGCTACGAGCTGGCGGACCTCCCGGACGAGTTCACCGGCCGGGAGATCGAGTTCCTGGCCGACCGCTGGTCCGGGCACCCCGAGGTGCCGCCGGTGACGCTCTCCCCCGGCGACGGCCGCACCTGGCGCACCGGCGGCGCCGAGGGCGCCCCCGTCACCCTGACCGGCACCCCCGCCCAGCTCCTGGCCTGGCTGGCGGGCCGCGGCGACAAGGGCGACGCCCTGACCACGGCGGGCGGCCCCCTGCCCCTGCTTCCCCCCCTCTAGGATCAGGACATGACCTACAGCGGAGCGGTGAAGGTCGGCGGTCCGGCCGACGTGCATGAACTCGCGGACTTGATGATTTCCAAGGTTTCCGTGGGCCCGATGGACAACAACGCCTACCTGCTGCGCTGCCGGGCGACCGGCGAGCAGCTGCTGATCGACGCGGCGGCCGAGGCCGCCACCCTGCTCTCCCTGATCGGTGACGACGGCATCACCTCGGTCGTCACCACCCACCAGCACGGCGACCACTGGGGCGCGCTGCAGGAGGTCGTCGACGCGACCGGGGCCCGGACCTACGCCGGGCGCTACGACGCCGAGGGCATCCCGGTGCCCACCGACGTCCCCGTGGCGGACGGGGACACGATCACCTTCGGTCGGATCTCCCTGACCGCCCGCCACCTGGTCGGACACACCCCGGGCTCGATCTCGCTGGTCTACGACGACCCGCACGGCCACCCGCACGTGTTCACCGGCGACTGCCTCTTCCCGGGCGGCGTCGGCAACACCTGGGGCGACCCGAAGGCCTTCGCGCAGCTGATCGACGACGTGGAGGCGAAGCTCTTCGGGCAGCTCCCCGACGAGACCTGGGTCTACCCGGGCCACGGCAACGACACCACCATCGGCGCCGAGCGCCCGCACGTCGCCGAGTGGCGCGAGCGCGGCTGGTAGCCGGGCCCGCACACGTGCGACCGGGCCGCCCCTCCCCGACGGGAGGGGCGGCCCGCGTCAACACCGGCGCGGTGCGGCACTCCTTCCGGTGGAGGATCCGCGTTCCGCTCCCCCGGACCCCCCGGGCCGGGGTATCTGCTGCACCATGCACCAAGATCGCTCCCCGCACCCCGGCCGGCCGCCCTCGATGCTGCGCCTCGCCTCGGCCTCCCTCATCGGGACCGCCATCGAGTTCTACGACTTCTTCGTCTACGGAACCGCCGCGGCCCTGGTCCTCGGCCCCCTGTTCTTCCCCACCTTCTCGCACCTGGCCGGCACCCTCGCGGCCTTCGGCACCTTCGGCATCGGCTTCCTCGCCCGCCCGCTGGGCTCCGTGCTCTTCGGGCATGTCGGCGACCGGTACGGCCGACGGCCCGTGCTGCTGGCGTCCCTGCTGCTGACCGGCCTCGCCACGGTGGCGGTGGGCTGCGTGCCGACGTACTCCTCGATCGGCGTCGGCGCCCCGCTGCTCCTGCTCCTGCTGCGCTTCCTCCAGGGCCTCGGCCTCGGCGGCGAGTGGGGCGGGGCGGTGCTGCTGACCGCCGAACACGCCCCGGAGGGCCGGCGCGGGCTGTGGTCGAGCTTCCCGCAGATGGGTCCGGCCGTCGGGTTCCTGCTGGCGAACGGGCTGATGCTGGGGCTGTCCACCACGCTCACCGACGGCCAGTTCGGCTCCTGGGGATGGCGGGTGCCGTTCTGGGCGGCCGGGCTGCTCGCCCTGTCGGGCCTGTGGCTGCGTCGATCGGTCGAGGAGACCCCGGAGTTCCGCGCCCTGGCGGCGGACGACCGGCGGGCGACCGCCCCGATCGCCGAGGTGGTCCGCGGCCACTGGCGCCTGCTCCTGCTCACCGGCGGCGCGCTCGCCGTCGGCTACGCCGTCTTCTACGCCGTGACCACCTGGTCCCTGGCCTACGCGACCGAGCACCTGGGGGTCGGCCGCAGCGTGATGCTCGCCTGCGTCATGGTCGCCGTCGCCCTCAAGGGCGCGCTCACCCCGCTGGTGGCGGTGCTGGGCGACCGGTACGGGCGCCGCCCGCTCTGCCTGGCCGGGAGCGCGGCCTGCGCGCTGTGGATGTTCCCGCTGGTGGCCCTGCTCGGGACGGCCGATCCGGTGCTGATGACCCTGGGCTGCCTCGGCGCGCTGCTGGGCATGGTGACGATGTTCGCGGTGGTGGGCGCGTACCTGCCGGAGCTGTACCCGCCGCGGGTGCGGTGCACGGGGGCGGCCGTCGGCTACAACCTGGGCGGGGTGCTCGGCGGGGCGCTGACGCCGATCGTGGCCACGGCCCTGGCCGACGGTTCGGGACCGGCGTGGGGCGTGGGCGCGTACCTGACCGGGATCGCCCTGGTCAGCCTGGGCTGTTTCGCCCTGCTGCCGGAGACGAATCCGGTGGTGGTGCGCGCGGCGGCGGGGGCGGCCGAAGCGGCCGCCCCCGCCTGAGCGCGACCGCGGGTCAGCTGCCGACGCTGTCCTGGGGCTCGGTCTCCCGGGCGGCCTCGGCCGCCGCCTGCTTCTTCGAGGCGATCAGGCTGGTGATCGTGGTGATCACCAGGACGCCGCAGATGACGCCGAGCGAGACCGGGATGGAGATCAGCGGGACGTGCACCCCGGACTCGTGCAGGGCGTGCAGCACGAGCTTGACGCCGATGAAGCCGAGGATGATCGACAGGCCGTAGCTGAGGTGGACCAGCTTCTTGAGCAGACCGCCGATGAGGAAGTACAGCTGGCGCAGGCCCATCAGGGCGAAGGCGTTGGCCGTGAAGACGATGTACGGGTCCTGGGTCAGGCCGAAGATCGCGGGGATGGAGTCCAGGGCGAAGAGGATGTCGGTCGTGCCGATGGCGAGCATGACGACCATGAGCGGCGTCAGGACGCGCTTGCCGTTCTTCTGGATGAAGAGCTTGGTGCCGTGGTAGCGGTCGGCGACGCCGAACTTCTTCTCCACGGTCTTGAGCAGGCGGCTCTCCTCGAACTCCTCGTCCTCCTCGTCCTTGCGGGCCTCCTGGATGAGCTTCCACGCGGTGTAGATCAGGAACGCGCCGAAGATGTAGAAGACCCAGGAGAAGCTGGCGATGATCGCCGCGCCGGCCGCGATGAAGATCGCGCGCAGCACCAGGGCGATCAGCACGCCCACGAGCAGCACCCGCTGCTGGAGGTGGGAGGGCACCGCGAACTTCGCCATGATCAGGACGAAGACGAAGAGGTTGTCGACGCTCAGCGACTTCTCGGTGATGAAGCCCGCGAAGAACTCCTGGGAGGCCTGGCCGCTGCCGAAGAACAGCAGGCCGAGGCCGAAGAGGGCGGCGAGGACGATCCAGACGACCGTCCAGATGCCCGCTTCCTTGATCGATACGTCGTGCGGTTTACGGCCGATGAAGAAATCGGCTCCGATGAGGATGCCCAGACCGAGAATGGTCAGCACCCAAAGGGTCCACGAAACGTCCACGTTGAACACGCCTCCGGCGGATGGCTCAGCACTTCGTCAGCGTCATCGCTGCCGGAGGTCTCTTCCACCCGGGCGGCCTGGAGGCCGTGGGCCGACGCCCCGGGACCGGTTACGGTCCGTATTGACGGGCACGCCGTAGCAGGAAAGCAGGAATACTCCCCTCCGCAGACACCAGCGTACCCGTCTCGGCCGCATAAGGTAAAGGGATAACCAAGAGAAGGTCAGGGGATGGTCAGCCGGCGCGGCCGCCCGGGCCGCGCCGATCAGGCTCCGCGCCCCCTGCGCGCCTCCGCGATCCGTTCCAGCGCCTGGTCCAGGACCCGACTGCCGGGTGGCGGGAAGGACGCCTCGAAGGTCCAGGCGTGGCCGACCCACGGATCGGCGAGGTGGTCGTCCGGCACCGGGGAGAGCCGCATCAACGAGCGCCACAGCGGATCCAGCAGCGGCCCGTACGCCGAGGCCTCGTCACGGTCCGCCACCATCAGCAGGTGGACGCCGACCGCGGGACCCTCGTCGGCCAGGTAGCGCAATTGGGTGACGGCCCGGTCGTCGAAGCCGTGCGGGAAGTCGTGGACGACGAGCAGCTGCTCGGCGGTGTCCAGGTCCGGCGGCAGGTCCTCGGGCGCTCCCGCCCGCACCGCCATCTGTACGAGGTCCACCCGGCGGGTGAGCCGCGCGAGGGTCTCGGTGACTCCGGCGGAACCGGCGGCGGGCGGCGCCGCCAGTACCCCGGCCCGTACGAGCGGGGCCAGCGAGGACGCCCCGGCCCCGGCGGCGTCGATGACGTGCACCGAGAAGCGGCCCGCGGGGTGCACGGCGAGCAGGCGCACCGCGTGCGCGACGGCCATGTCCATGGCGGCCCGGCGCAGCGGGGCGGTGTCCGCCATCATCGCCGCCTCGGAACCGGTGCGGCCGTTGTCGATCCACAGGCCGCGCTCCATCGGGAACCGCACCAGCATCGGTATGCGCAGCTCCGGGCACTCGGGCAGGTGCAGATCGCCCAGCCGCAGGGCGAGCGGGGCCTCGGCGGGGATCCGGTGGGCGTGCCAGACCGGGTTGGCCCAACCGGCGAAGGCGGCGGGGAGCGCGGGCTCGACCACCTCCACCTCCGCCTTGAGCTGGGCGAGGTCGCGGTCGAGGACGGCCCGGGCCTGGGCGACGAGCTCGTCGCGGCGGGCCCTGGCGCTCTCGCGGGCGCCGTCCCCGGATCCGCCGAGGCGGCTGCGGGGGTCGGCGAGGGCCGCGTCCAGCTCGCGCTCCAGCCGGGACTCGGCGAAGTCGGCGGCGCTGCGGTAGGCGGAGACCGAGCGGGCCAGGTCCTCGAACATGCCCCAGACCTGGTTGTACAGCCGCTCGTCCATGGACCAGCCGGTGGCGTCGCCCGCGACCGGGCGGTGCGCTTCCCCGGGCTGCGCGGGCGGGGCCTGCGGGGCGGGCGGCGGGGGCTGCGAGGTCCGGTCGCGGCGCGGGTGGGCGTAGCTGATCGTGGGCGGACCCTCCGGGCCGACGCCGGGCGCGGGGTCCGCGGGCGGCGGCGGGGGCACCGGCCCGGGGACCGGGGTCTGGGGCACCACCGGGGTCGCCAAGGGCGTCGGGGTGTCCGAGGAGGCCTGCGCGGGACCGGGCGCGGCCGTACCGGTCGTGCCCGCGGCCGGGGTGGAGTACGGCGATCCCGCGGCGGCGGGCACCGCGGGGGCGGGAGAGGCGGCGGGGGCGGAGCCCGGTGCCGGGCTGCCGGCGGCGTGGGCGCGGGCGGCCAGGTCCGCGGCGTCCCGGACGCTCAGGCCGTGGTCCGCGAGCAGGGCCGGGAGCCCGTCGGCGTATCCCTGGCCGACGGCGCGCACCTTCCAGGCGCCCTGGCGGCGGTACAGCTCGACCGCTACGACGGCGGTCTCCGCGTCCAGTCCGGTCAGGGTGTAACCGGCCAGCTCGGCGCCGTCGGGGGCGGCCACGGCGACGTACGGGGCGGCGACCGCACCGAAGCGGGGCGGGCCGCCCTGCGGCAGCACCAGCACGATGCCGACCCTGTGGACGACGGCGGGCACCGCGTCCAGGTCGACCTCGAAGGCGTGCCGCGCGGCGGCGGCCACGGGCACTTCCAGGCCGGGCACCCGCGGCTCCCCCGGGTGGGCCAGCGACCCGGGGTCGGCCAGGCGGCCCCCGTCGTCGCCCAACGCGGCCCCGGCGAGCACCGGTGTGCCCGCCGAGACCCTGATCTCCACCCGGTGCCGGGACAGGGGGTGGTTCTGCCCCCGGACCAGTTCGGCCGTCATCGTGCAGCCCCTCCCCCGTCGTACGCGTTCTCCCGGGCGCCTGGCGCGGCGCTCCGGCTTACAGGTGCGGCAGGATCGCCGGCAGCAGGTCCTGGAAGGTCCGGCCGTTCGCCGGGTTGCCCAGGGCCGTCATCTTCCAGCCGGTGCCCGCGCGGTGCACCTTCGCCATGATCTGCGCGGTGTACTGACCGCCGCCGTCGAGCGTGTAGCGGGCCAGTTCCTGGCCGTTGGTCTCGTCGACGATGCGGCAGAAGGCGTTCTGCACCTCCTGGAACGTCTGTCCGGTGAACGAGTTCACCGTGAAGACGATCTGGTCGATGTGCACCGGCACGCGCGCCAGGTCGACGAGGATCGACTCGTCGTCGCCGCCCTGACCGGCGCCGCCGACCAGGTTGTCACCGGTGTGCCGGACCGAGCCGTCCTTGCTCTGCAGCTGCCGGAAGAACACCACGTCCATGGGCTCCTTGCCGGCGAACAGCACGGCCGAGGCGTCCAGGTCGATCTCCCGGGTACGGCTGCCGAACAGGCCGCGGCGCTTGGCCGCCTGCCAGCCGAGGCCCATCCGGACCGCGGTCAGCGACCCGCCGTCCTTCTTCTCCAGACTGATGGCCTGACCCTTGGTCATGTTGACCGTCACGTGCTGTCCCCTCTCCATAGCCACCCCCAGGCAGCGCGTGCCTGTGGCTGTTCCACGCCCGAACACTACTGACCGGCCACGGCTCAGGCGAGGCCCGCTTCCTTCATCTGCCGCAGCTCCTTCTTCAGCTCGCCGACCTCGTCGCGGATCCGGGCGGCGACCTCGAACTGCAGCTCGGCCGCGGCCGCCCGCATCCGCTCGGTCATCTGCTCGATCAGCGAGGCCAGTTCGGCCGCGGGGCGGTCGGTCAGCACCTCGCCCTTGCCGCCCTTCGCACCCTTGCCGCCCTTGGCCGCACGGCCGCCCAGCGCCGGTACGGGGGCCTTCGCGTCCTTGCCGCCCTTCTGCTGGCGGTAGCCGCTGCCGAGCAGCTCCTCGGTGTCGACCTCCTCGCGGGCGATGGTGGCGACGATGTCGTTGATCTTCTTGCGCAGCGGCTGCGGGTCGATGCCGTGCTCGGTGTTGTAGGCGACCTGCTTCTCCCGGCGCCGGTTGGTCTCCTCGATGGCCTTCTCCATCGCCGGCGTCACCTTGTCCGCGTACATGTGGACCTGGCCGGAGACGTTGCGCGCGGCGCGGCCGATGGTCTGGATCAGCGAGGTCCCGGAGCGCAGGAACCCCTCCTTGTCGGCGTCGAGGATCGCCACCAGCGACACCTCGGGCAGGTCGAGGCCCTCGCGCAGCAGGTTGATGCCGACCAGGACGTCGTACTCACCGGCCCGCAGCTCGCGCAGCAGCTCGATCCGGCGCAGCGTGTCCACGTCGCTGTGCAGGTAGCGGACCGCGATGCCGAGCTCCAGGAAGTAGTCCGTGAGGTCCTCGGCCATCTTCTTGGTCAGGGTGGTGACCAGGACGCGCTCGTCCTTCTCGACGCGCTGGCGGATCTCGTGCACCAGGTCGTCGATCTGGCCCTCGGTCGGCTTGACGACGACCTCGGGGTCGATCAGGCCGGTGGGCCGGATGATCTGCTCGACGAACCCGTCGCCGCGGGAGAGCTCGTACTTGCCGGGGGTGGCCGACAGGTAGACCGTCTGCCCGATGCGCTCCTGGAACTCCTCCCACTTCAGCGGACGGTTGTCCAGGGCCGAGGGCAGCCGGAAGCCGTGGTCGACCAGGGTCCGCTTGCGCGAGGCGTCGCCCTCGTACATCGCGCCGATCTGGGGCACGGTGACGTGCGACTCGTCGATGACGAGGAGGAAGTCCTCGGGGAAGTAGTCGATGAGGGTGTTGGGCGCGCTGCCGCGCTCGCGGTCGTCCATGTGCAGCGAGTAGTTCTCGATGCCGGAGCAGGAACCGATCTGGCGCATCATCTCGAGGTCGTAGGTGGTGCGCATGCGCAGCCGCTGGGCCTCCAGCATCTTGCCCTGCTTCTCCAGCTCCGCGAGGCGCTCGGCCAGCTCGACCTCGATGCCGGCGACCGCCTTCTCCATGCGCTCGGGCCCGGCGACGTAGTGGCTCGCGGGGAACACGTACAGCTCGCGGTCCTCGCTGATGACCTCGCCGGTCAGCGGGTGCAGGGTGGAGAGGGCCTCGATCTCGTCGCCGAACATCTCGATGCGGACCGCGAGTTCCTCGTACACGGGGAAGATCTCGATGGTGTCGCCGCGCACCCGGAAGGTGCCGCGGGTGAAGGCGACGTCGTTGCGGGTGTACTGGATGTCGACGAAGCGGCGCAGCAGCTGGTCGCGGTCGAACTCCTCGCCGACCTTGAGCGAGACCATCCGGTCGACGTACTCCTGCGGGGTGCCCAGGCCGTAGATGCAGGAGACGGACGCGACCACGATGACGTCGCGGCGGGTCAGCAGCGAGTTGGTCGCGGAGTGGCGCAGCCGCTCCACCTCCTCGTTGATCGAGGAGTCCTTCTCGATGTAGGTGTCCGACTGGGGGACGTACGCCTCGGGCTGGTAGTAGTCGTAGTACGAGACGAAGTACTCGACGGCGTTGTTCGGCAGCAGCTCGCGGAACTCGTTCGCCAGCTGGGCGGCCAGCGTCTTGTTCGGCGCCATGACCAGCGTCGGCCGCTGGAGCTTCTCGATCATCCAGGCCGTGGTGGCCGACTTTCCGGTGCCGGTCGCACCGAGCAGGACCACGTCCTTCTCGCCCGCGCGAATGCGCTGCTCCAGCTCGGCGATGGCCGCCGGCTGGTCACCGCTGGGCTGGTAGGGACTGACGACCTCGAAAGGCGCCACCGTGCGTTCGATCTTCGATACGGGCCGCATGAGTCAACCGTACGGCCCCCCACTGACACTCACGCGCCCGCGCGCTCCGCGGACGCCCGGGCCGGTGCCCGACCCCCGTCCGACCAGCGCACGACACGCTTCGGTGACGGCCCGCCGCGCAGGGTGACCCTGGTCCGTTTGTCGTAGTTCGGTGGCGACGGCCCGATCGTGAACGGCATCATCGCGATGAGTCACATTTCACGACAGACCGTCAGATACGCCAAGAGGGGCGGGATACGACCATCACCGCCCGACGTCCCCCGCCCGTCCGCGCGTCCGGCCGGGCCGCCGGTCGCACCCTTCATGACCCGTGACCCGAGGAGACCGCACATGTACGTCCGAACCGTTGCCGCGGCTGCCGCCGTGCTCGGCATCACCCTCTCCGCACTGGCCGGGCCGGCCTCCGCCACGCCGCCGCCGCTGCGGGCGGGCGGCCCGAAGGCCGGACCGGCCGCGGCTCCCCACCCCGGGCCGAAGGCGGCGCCGCTGGCCGGGCTGCTCGGGCTCCCCGTGGTGTACGCGCACCGGGGGGCGTCGGCCTACGCCCCGGAGAACACGCTGGCCTCCATCGACCTGGCCGCGCGGCTGGGCATGGACTGGGTGGAGAACGACGTCCAGCGCACCAAGGACGGCGTGCTCGTGGTGATCCACGACGACACCCTCAAGCGGACCACCGACGCGGCGAAGGTGTTCCCGAAGCGCAGCCCCTGGCGGGTGAAGGACTTCACGGCGGCGGAGATCGCCCGGCTCGACGCGGGCAGCTGGTTCCGCCCGGAGTTCGCCGGCGCCCGGATCCCGACGCTGCGCGAGTACCTCGACCGGGTGCAGCTCAATCAGGGCCGGCTGCTGCTGGAGGTCAAGAAGCCGGAGCTGTACCCGGGGATCGAACGCGAGATCCTCGACCTGCTCGACAGCAGGGGCTGGCTCGACGCGCGGCACGTCGCCTCGCGCCTGGTCGTGCAGAGCTTCAGCGCCGACTCCGTGGCCCTGGTGCACCGGATGCGGCCGGACGTGGTGACGGCCTTCCTCGGCGCGCCGCCGGAGGAGGACCTGGAGCGGTACGCCGCCTTCTCCGACCGGATCAACCCCTGGTTCCGGGAGATCAACGCCGATTGGGTGGCGCGGGTGCACGCCCTCCAGGGGCCGCACGGCAAGGCCATGGAGGTCGACACCTGGATCGTGGACGACTCGGACACGACGCAGCGGGTCGTGGAGATGGGCGTGGACGGCATCATCAGCAACCGCCCCGACCTGGTGCGGCGGACGGTGTACGGCTACTGACCGCTCCCGCGCTCCGGGGCCGTGGCACCGCGGCCCCGGAGCGTTGTCGGTGGGGCGTCGTACGGTGGTCGTGTGGACAGCACCGAGCGGCCCCGGGGGCCGCACCTCGAATGGACCGTGGTCGCGAGCGCCATCGGTCCGCTCCTCCTCGCCGCGACCTCCGAGGGCCTGGTCAAGGTCGCCTTCCACGCCTCGCCGCGGGCGGCCGGGCCGCTGATCGACCGGCTCGGCGCGGCGGCCTTCCGTCCGGCGCCGGGCGAAGAGGTGCTGCTGGCCGAGCCCATACGCCAGCTCGCCGCCTACTTCGCCGGTGACCTGCGGCGCTTCACGCTCCCGCTGGACTGGCGGCTCAGCTCCGGCTTCAACCGCCAGGTCCTGCAGGAGCTGGACCGCACCGTCCCCTACGGGGCGGTCGTCGGGTACGGCGAGCTGGCCGCCCGGGTCGGCCAGCCCGGCGCGGCCCAGGCCGTGGGCGCGGCGATGGGCTCGAACCCCTTGCCGCTGGTGGTGGCCTGCCACCGGGTCGTGGAGAACGGCGGCGGGATCGGCGGCTTCGGCGGCGGGGTGGAGACCAAGCGGACCTTGCTGGCGCTGGAGGGCGTCCTCCCGGAGCCGCTCTTCTGAGGGCCGCCCGGGTGCCGGCCGGCCGCCGATTCGGGGTCGATCAGGTGCTGACCAGCGACGATCCGGTCCGCCCGCGGAGCCGCCACCGGTTCCCCCGCGCGGCGGGCGGTGCGACACTGCGCCGGTGACTGCTGCCGCGGCCCAGCCCGCCGTCCCCCGTCCCGCATCGCCCGTCCGCTCCTGTCCGAGGGACCGGAGGTGTACGAAATGAGCGCCCCGCACGGTACGGACCGCTCGCCCGGATCCGTCGGACCGGACCGCACGGCCCCCGCGGCCCGCTCGGCCCTCGAGCTGCGGCAGGAGCGCGAGGTCCGGGGGCTGACCGACGCCGACCTGCCCCGGCTGCGCCGACGCACCTCCGGCGTGCTCATCGCCGCGCAGGTCCTGGGCGGGCTCGGCATACCGATCAGCATCGCGCTGGCGCCCGTACTGGCCACCGAGGTCAGCGGCACCGAGGCCGTGTCCGGACTGGCCTCGACGGCCTCGGTCGTGGGCACCGCCCTGGTCTCGCTGCCGCTCGCGGCCCTGATGACGGCGCGCGGGCGACGGGCGGGGCTGGTCCTGGCCTATGTGATCGGCGCGGTCGGCGGCGGGCTCGTGGTGCTGGCCGCCGTGCTGAAGAACTTCCCGCTGCTGCTGCTCGGCATGGCCGCCTTCGGCGCCGCCTCCTCCGCCAACCTCCAGTGCCGGTTCGCCGCCGCCGACCTGGCGGCCCCCGACCGGCGGGCCCGGGCGATCTCGACGGTCGTGTGGGCCACGACCATCGGCGCGGTGCTGGGACCCAACCTCTCGGCCCCGGCCAGCCGGAGCTTCGCGGGGACGTCCATACCCGACAAGGCGGGCCCCTTCCTGTGGGCCGCCGGGATCTTCCTGCTCACCGCGCTGCTGATCGGGGTGCTGCTGCGGCCCGATCCGCTGCTGACCGCCCGCGCACTGGCCGGTCCGGCCGAGCAGAGCACCGCGGGCCGCTCGCTGCGGGCCGCCTTCGCCGCCGTACGGGCCTCCCCCCGGGCCCGGCTGGCCCTGGTGACGGTCGCCGTGACGCACACCGCCATGGTCTCGATCATGGTGATGACCCCGGTGGACCTCGGGCACCACGGCGCCGACCTCCAGCTGATCGGGCTGGTGATCAGCGGCCACATCGCGGGCATGTTCGCCTTCTCGCCGGTGATGGGCTGGCTGGCGGACCGGCTCGGCAGGCTGTCGGTGATCGGCCTGGCGGCCGGGCTGCTGTCGATCGCCGCCCTGCTCGCGGGCACCGCCGGGGCGAACCACGCGCAGACCGCGGCGGGCCTGTTCCTGCTGGGGCTGGGGTGGTCGGCCGGGCTGGTCTCCGGTTCCGCGCTGCTGACGGACTCGGTGCCGCAGGCCGCGCGGGCCGCGGTACAGGGTCTGTCCGACCTGACCATGAACACGTGCGCGGGCGTCGGCGGCGCCGTGTCCGGGCTGATCGTCTCCCAGGCGGGCTACGGCTGGCTCAACGCCGTCGGGGCGGCGCTCCTGCTGCCGATGGCCGGGCTCGCGCTCTTCACGGCGCGCCGCCACCCCGCGCCCGTCGAGGGCGCGGGGGCGGACACCGCCAAGGACTGACGGGCGTCACGTCACGGGCCGGTCAGAGGCTGATGTGGTAGGCCTTGCGCAGCGTCTCGTGCACGGTCCAGGTGGTCCTGTCGCCCTCCCGGAGCACGCAGGCGGTGCCGGGGCCGACCTCCAGCCGCCCGCCGCCCTCGATCTCGATGGTGGCCCGGCCGCTGACGACGACGAACAGCTCGTTCGCCTCGGTGTCGGTGACCACTCCGGGGGTGATCTGCCAGATCCCGCGCAGCTGCTTGCCGTCGGCGGACTCCCACAGCACCTTGCCCGTCACCACGGGGGCGCCGGAGACGATCTGTCCCGGGTCGAGCTCCTCGGTCTCCAGCTCGGCGTCCGGTACGTCGGGTACGGACACGGCGAAGGAGGCGGGAACGGCATCGGGGGCGGTCGGGACGGCGGGGTCTTCGGTGCTCATGGCGCGAAACCCTAGCCCGGCGGGACGGCCGCGCGCGGTGGCCAGGTCGTCCAGGATCGGCGGGGCGCACGAGTCATCCTGTCCAGGGTCACGGGCCCGGGCCGTGTGCGGACGCACCCCGTGCATCTCGGACAGTTGGGCCGGGGGCGCGTTTGGGGGCGTGGATCCCGTGCCATGGATGGGGACATGTCACAGCACACAGCGGTTCCCGTCCTGTCGGAAGAGGTGCGCGACGCGCTGGCGGAGCAGCGACCGGTCGTCGCCCTCGAATCGACGATCCTCGCGCACGGCCTGCCCCGGCCCCGCAATCTCCAGGTGGGCCTGGAGCTGGAGTCGATCGTCCGCTCGGAGGGCGCGGTTCCGGCGACCGTCGCGGTGCTCGACGGGGTGCCGTACGCCGGGCTCGACAAGGCCCAGCTGGAGCGGATCGCCAACGGCGACGGCGTGCGCAAGCTGGGCCACCGGGACCTGGCCCCGGCGATGGCGGCCGGTGCCACCGGGGCCACGACGGTGTCGGCGACGGCGTTCCTGGCCGCGCGGGCCGGGCTGCGCGTCTTCGCCACCGGCGGGCTGGGCGGCGTACACCGCGACTGGGCGCGGGCGCAGGACGAGTCGGCCGACCTGTCGCTGCTCGCCCGGACCCGGATCACGGTGGTCTGCGCGGGGGTGAAGTCGATCCTGGACGTGCCGGCCACGCTCCAGCGGCTGGAGACGCTCGGGGTGGGGGTGCTGGGGTTCGGGACGGAACGGTTCCCCGGCTTCTACCTGAGCAGTTCCGGCGAGCCCGTCGACTGGACGGTGCACCGGCCGCAGGAGGTGGCCGGGGTGATGGCCGCTCAGGACGCCCTGGGCGGGCCCGGATCCGCGCTGCTGGTCGCCAATCCGGTCCCCGAGGCCGACCAGCTCGATCCGGACCTGCACGACCGGGTACTGGCCCGGGCCCTCGCGGAGTGCCGGGAACGCGGCATCACGGGGCAGGCGGTGACCCCGTTCCTCCTCGACTTCCTGGTCCGCGCGACCGGCGGGGCCTCGCTGGAGGCGAACCTGGCGGCGGTGCGCGGCAACGTGCGCCTGGGTGCGCGGATCGCGGCGGCGTGGGCGGCCTGGTGACCGGGCCGGGGGGCGTCGGCGGCGGTCTGCTGGTCGTCGGGGACGTGGTCACGGACGTGGTGGCCGTGCACCTGGAGCCGCTCGCTCCGGCCACCGACACTCCGGCCCGGATCCGTACGATGCCCGGCGGCGCCGGGGCCAACGCGGCCTGCTGGGCGGCCCACCAGGGAGCCGCGGACGTCGCGCTGCTCGCGCGGGTGGGAGCCGAGTCGGCGCAGTGGCACGAGCGCGCCCTGCTCGCCGCCGGGGTGCGGCCGCTGCTGGTGGTCGACCCGGTGGAGCCCACCGGGACGGTGGTGGCGCTGGTCGGCAAGGACGCGGAACGGACCTTCCTCACCGACAGCGGGGCCGTGCTCCGCCTCTCCCGGGCCGACTGGACCCCGGAGCTGCTGGCCGGTGTGGCCCATCTGCACCTGTCCGGCTACCTGTTCTTCGGGGACACCAGCCGCGAGCTGGCCCGGCTGGCGCTGCGCTCGGCCCGGGAACGCGGGATCGCGGTGAGCGTGGACCCCGCCTCGGCCGGGTTCCTGTCCGCGCTGGGGGTGGACCGTTTCCTCGACGCCGTCGCGGGGGCGGGCACGCTGCTGCCCAACGAGGACGAGGCGCGGCTGCTGGCCGGACTGCCCGGCCCGGCCCCTTCGGCCCGGGCGGCGGCCGAGTTGAGCCTGCGCGTCCCGCTGGTCGTGGTGACCCGGGGCGCGGCCGGGGCGCTGGTCGCCGAGGGCGGCCGGGTGACGGCGCAGGTCGCCGGGGAGCCCGCCCTGGCCGTGGATTCCACGGGCGCGGGCGACGCCTTCACCGGCGGCTTCCTGGCGGCCCGACTGGCGGGCGCGGACCCGGTGGAAGCGGCAAGGGCCGGCTGCCGCGCGGGCGCGGTGGCCGTCACCCGCCTGGGCGGCCGCCCGTAGCGCGGCGCCTCGAACGGGCCCGGCCCGGGCCGGGTCGGTCAGTGCGGGAGGCCGGTCCAGGCCGGGTGCCGGGGGTCGTCGGCGCGGACCAGGACGTCGGCCGCCGACCCGGGATCCGTTTCGGCGTCGTAGCGCGCGAAGGCGGGCCCGGTCCAGCGTTCGTCCTCGGGCGTGCGCCGCGCCAGGGCCCCGGCGGAGAGCCGGACGTGGACGCTGAGGTCGAACGGGAACCAATGCCCCATCAGGAACGGTCCGTGCAGGATCACCACCCCACCCGGCGGCAGCGTCACGTACGGGCTCCGGGTCGCCCGGTCCGTGACCGGATCCCACAGGTCCGGGAGCACCCGACCGCTCCCCCCGGGATCCAGCGGCCCGATGACCTCGCGCCAGAGCGCGGCCGTGTCGTACCAGCCCCCGAGGTAGGCGTCGACGTCCCGTCGGCCGTACTCGAAGCGCAGCGAGGCCGGCCGCAGGAAGCCACCGGTAGGCACGACGAGGACCGAACGGCCGCGTCGGCGCAGGGCGTCCGCGAGCCGTCCGGCGAGCACGTCCGTACCGGCGGCGGGCGCACCGTCCACGGCCACCCGCAGCCAGGGCTCCCCGGCGCCCGCGTCCCGCGGGGCCCCGTCGAGATGGCCCGCGAGCCGCTCGGCCATCCCCTCCCAAGTGATCGCTTCCAGCTGCACGGTCCCATTGTCAGTGCTCACCCGTAGCTTTCTCATCAAGGGATCACCGACGCGAAAGAGCCGTCGGCCCGACCTTGGGGAGGGGCCTGCCATGGCTCGCGAGACGACGTACCTGGAGCTGTCGCAAGAGGGTGGCGGCGCGCACAAGTTCTATGAGGTGACCGTGGACGGCACGGACGTCTCGGTGCGTTACGGCCGGATCGGAGCCGACGGGCAGCTGCAGAACTCCTCCTTCCCGACCATCGAGAAGGCGCGGGCGGCCGCCGCGAAGAAGGTCGGGGAGAAGGTCCGCAAGGGGTACGCCCCGGCCGTGCGGGGGCAGCGGACGGCGCGCGCCGTCTCCCGCCGCGAGGTGACCTCGGCGCCGTCGACCGCGCGGGCGGTGGCGCCGGTGCTGTGGCGGTTCCGCACCGGGGCCTCGGCCTTCGGGATCCACGTGGACGAGGACCGGTGCTGGGTCGGCAACCAGGCGGGCGACGTCTACACGCTGAGCCACGGCGGCGAGGTGCTGGCCCGCTATTCGCTGCCGGACGGGGTCAAGTGCCTGGTGGCGGACGAGTTCTGGATCTACGCGGGCTGCGACGACGGCACGGTGTACGACCTGTCGTCGAAGGTCCCCTTCGGGGCCTACGACATCGCGGCGGACGTGGACATCTTCTGGCTGGACATCCGCGAGGGCGTGCTCACCGTCTCCGACCGCAACGGCGGTCTGACGGTCATCGACCACGAGGACGAGTTCCAGTGGTCGCGCAAGTCCGCCGGATCCAACGGGTGGATGGTCCGGGCGGACGGGGACGCGGTCTACCACGGGCACTCCTCGGGCGTGACGGCGTACTCGCAGGACGGTTCCGGGGAGTTGTGGCACGCGCCGACCAAGGGCCAGGTGCTCTTCGGCTGGCAGGAGGACCACGCGGTGTACGCGGGCACCTCCCGCCACACCGTGGAGCGGATCGCGAAGGCGACCGGGGCCGTCGAGGCCACCTACCGGTGCGACGGTTCGGTGTACTCGTGCGCGACCTCCCCCGACGGCCGGCACGTCTTCGCGGGTGACTCCTCCTCGTCGGTGTACTGCTTCGACGCCGATGGGCGGCGCCTCTGGAAGCTGGGCACGGGCAGCGGCTCCGCGCTGTCGATGCAGTACCTGGACGAGCGGCTGTACCTGGTGACCACCGACGGCTCACTGGTGTGCGTGGACGCGAGCGAGGCGGCCATCGCGGCGGCCCAGCAGGGCTCGGTGCCGACCGCGATGGACGTGAAGTCGGCCGCGGCGCTGCCCGTGTTCACCCCGGCGGCCTCGGCCGCCGCGGTGGCGACGGTGACGGTCGCGCCCGCCGGCGGCGTGGTGGTCGAGTGCGTCCAGCAGGGCGGCCGGACGCGGGTGCAGGTGGTCTCGGGCGGCTTCGAGCCGTCGTGGAACGTGCAGTTCCCGCGGGGCATCCGGGAGGCGGGCGCCCGGTACGTGGTGGACGCGCTGCATCCGGCCCCGGGCGGTTTCTACCGCGTGCGCGGGGAGATCCGCCGCCTGGTGTGAGCGCGGGCACGCGGCGCGGTCCGGGGAGGGGGCGCGGACCGCGCCGGGGGAGCCCGAAAAGGGGGCAACTGCCGTGCTCGGCAAGGTGATAGGGGGCCGCCGCGGCGGTATCACACCTGTATGGACCTCGTCGTCTTCGAGTCGCTCAAGCGGATCAGCTGCGCGGAGTGCGGGCACGGGCCGCTCCCGCACCTCGTCCGCGCGTCCGGTGTTCCCCGCTGCCTGGACTGCGCCGACCTCGGGCACCTCGTCTACCTGCCGCGCGGGGACGCCGCCCTCACCCGCCGGGCGCGGACGGGCAGTTCGGTGTGCGCGGTGGTGGTCCGCTTCAACAAGCGCCACCGCCGCCACGAGCGCCAGGGCCTGCTGGTCGAGGTACCGGCGCTCGCCCGGGCCGAGGCCGCCTGCCTCGCGGACGCGGAGGCGCGGGCCCGGCGCCGGGCCCGCGACCGGCTGCGCCGGGCCGCCGAGGACACCCGGTTCACCGCGCTCTTCGCCGCCGAGATAGCGCGGCTGTTCCCCGGGTGCCCGCCGGAGCGCGCCCTGGCGATCGCGGCGCACGCCTCGCTACGGGGCAGCGGGCGGGTCGGCCGCAGCGCGGCGGGCCGGGCCCTGTCCGAGCAGGCCGTCTCGGTGGCGGTCCGGGCCGCGGTCCGGCACGAGGACACGGAGTACGACGCCCTGTTGGTGGCGGGCGTCCCGCGGTTCGAGGCCCGCGCCCGCCTCGCCCCGCGGATCGAGGCGGTCCTCGCCTCCTGGCGGCCCGGCCCGGAGCGGGCCGCTCAGCTGGCGCGGGAGCGGCGGTAGAGCAGGGCCCCGCCGAGCAGCAGGGCGGCGCTGCCCGGGATCAGGTAGTCGAGCCCGTCGGCGCCGGTGTGGGCCAGCGCGGGACCCGTCTCCCGGGGCGGCGCGGGCGGGGTGACCGGGCGCACCGCCACGGGCGGCTGGGCGGGCTTGCCCCCGCTGGGCGGGCCCGTGTTGACCGAGGTGTTGCCCGCCGCGGAGTTGCCGACGCCGACGACGCTCACCGCATTGCCGCTGATGTTCACCGGGAGATCGATCGGCAGCTGGATCCCGTTGCCGGAGAGCAGGCCAGGCGAATCCTTTCCGCGCCCTTGCGCGAGCGCTCCCCCGCCGTTCCCGGCACCCTGCCGGGAGGGGCCCGTCGCGGACGACGGGCCCGACGGATGCGAGGGGCGCGGATCCGGATGCCCACCGGGGCCCGCGTTGGCACACCGGTTCCCCGCGGCGGAGTTGAGCAGGCCCACCACGCTCACGGTGTTGCCGCACACGTTCACCGGCGCGTGCACCGGCAGTTGCACCACGTTCCCCGAGAGCAGCCCCGGCGAGCGCTGCGCCGAACCACCCGCGTCCGCGTCGGCGTGGGCGAGACCTCCCACACCCGCGGCGGCCAGGCCACCTCCCGCGACCACCGCCGCGATCAAGCCATTTCGACGACTGCTGCGCATCAGTGTCCCTGCCTTCCGGAGGAGTTCACGGGTGTGCACCCGCATCCGGAACAACGCCCTGAACCCGTTCGGGTTATAGCGCCGGTAGGCATTTCACTCCATCGTGTACTGGGTAGTGCGTACTTCATGATGGACAGACCACTGCTGCTCCTCGACGTGGACGGCCCGCTCAACCCGTTCCGGTCGCGCCTCGCGGGGCTGCACGGATACACCACGCACCGGATGCGTCCGGCCCTCTGGATGGCCCGCCGCGCCCCGGATTCGCCGAGCGCGCGCCGGGGCCTGCGGGTCCGGCTGCATCCCACGCACGGCCCGCGCCTGCAGGCCCTGCCCTTCGAACTGGCCTGGGCCACCACCTGGATGCACCAGGCCAACACGATGATCTCCCCGCACATCGGGCTGCCCGGCGACCTTCCCGTCATCGAGTGGCCGGAACTCTTCGCCCACGACCCCGACGGCCTCTACTGGAAGACCCGGCCGCTCCTGGAGTGGGCCGCCGGACGCCCCTTCGCCTGGGTCGACGACATGATCACCGCCAAGGACCGCGCCTGGGCCCGCGCGCACTACCCGGCGCCGTCCCTCCTCCTGCGCATCCGCCCCCGACACGGCCTGCGCGCACGCGACTTCGCCACCCTCACCCGCTGGGCGGCCTCCCTACCGGGGAACTGAGCCGGGGGCCGGGACCGGGTCAGCGGCGGGGGGCGAGCGCCGTGAGCGGGTCGGCGGACGGCGGCCCGCAGGGCCACCAGTCCTCCTCGTCCGGTTCGGACTCGTAGGGGTACCAGAGGCCGTCGCGGCCGAGCCGGAGTTGGCGGGTGCGCCCGCTGAGGCGGTTGCGGCGGGGCCGGAAGGGACCCCGCCCCGCGGCCGACAACGCCGGGCGGGCCCGGTCGAAGGGGCCCGCGGGCGGATCCCACTCCTCCTCCAGCACCAGCAGCCCCGCCGCGCCGCCCTGGCGCCATGCCGACACCGCGCGGGCCAGGTCGCCCGGGGAGCGCCCGGTGGCGGCGGCCAGATCGCGGTACAGGGCGCGGGTGGAGGCGGCCAGGCCCGAGGTCGGCGGCTGCGCGGTGGCCAGGCGGACCGCGTCCTGCCAGAGCGTGAGGCCGGCGATCGGGTCCTCGCCGGTGGCGAGGAGGGCGTGGGCGCGCGCCGCGGCATCGGAGGCCAGCTGGTCCAGGGCCAGCGGATCCGGGGCGCCGCGCTCCTCCGGGTAGGCGGGGGCGGCGCCGACGGCCGGTGCGTCGAGCGGCGCGGGCAGCGGCGCCCGGGCGCCGCGGTGCACGGCCGCGCGCGCCGGGACGCCGGGGAAGTCGACTTCGGCCGCGGGCCGTTCGCGGGCGGCGTGCGCGGCGTTGCGGCGGGCCAGCTCGTCGAGGAGGTCCCGCTCGCCCCGGCCGCGCAGCAGCATCAGGACGAAGGGGTCCTCGTCGAGCAGCCGGGCCGCGCGGTAGCAGAGCGCGGCGGCGTGCTTGCAGGGCGGACGCCCGACGTCCGGGCAGGAGCAGTGCGGTACGAGGTCCCCCGCCCCCGGCAGCAGCCGATCGGCCAGGGCCTGCGGAACCTCGCGCTCCAACAGCGCGGCCAGGGCCGCCGGCTGGGCGGCCGCGTCCTCCAGCAGCTCGTCCCACTCCTCCTCGGTCAAGACGGTCAGGGCCAGCTCGGTGCGGTACGGCCGGGCCCGGCTGCCGCGCACGTACGCCACGATCCGCCCGGGGGTGACCGTCACCGCGTCGACGTGCCCGTCCTGCGCGTACGCCCGCCCGCGCCCCAGGCGCGCCGCGTCACCGGAGCGGCCCTCCAGGGCGGCCACCCAGGCCCGCCCCCACCAGCTCGCGGCCCCGGCCCCCGCGGGCAGCGAGTCGAAGGTGCGGCGCAGGTCGTCGCGCGCGGTGATCACGAGCGCCTGCGCAGGGAGACGAGGTCGGCGAGCTCGCGGTCGGTCAGCTCGGTCAGCGCGGTCTCGCCCGATCCGAGGACCGCCTCGGCCAGGGCCCGCTTGGCCTCCAGCATCTCGGCGATGCGGTCCTCGACGGTGCCCTCGGCGATGATCCGGTGGACCTGGACGGGCTGGGTCTGGCCGATGCGGTAGGCGCGGTCGGTGGCCTGTTCCTCGACGGCGGGGTTCCACCAGCGGTCGTAGTGGACGACGTGTCCGGCGCGGGTGAGGTTGAGGCCGGTGCCCGCGGCCTTGAGGGAGAGCAGGAACACGGGGACCTCGCCGTTCTGGAAGCGGTCCACGAGCTCCTCGCGGCGGGCCACCGGGGTCCCGCCGTGCAGCAGTTGGGCCGGGATCCCGCGGGCCGCCAGGTGCCGCTCCAGGATCCGGGCCATCGTCACGTACTGGGTGAAGACCAGCACCGAACCGCCCTCGGACACGATCGTGTCCAACAGCTCGTCCAGGAGGGCGAGTTTGCCGGAGCGGTGCGCGATCCGGGGCCGCTCCTCCTTGAGGTACTGCGCCGGGTGGTTGCAGATCTGCTTGAGCGAGGCCAGCAGCTTCATGATCATGCCGCGGCGTTCGATGCCTTCGCTGGCCTCGATCACGGCCATCGCCTCGTCCACCGCGGCCTGGTAGAGGGAGGCCTGTTCCCGGGTCAGCGAGACGGGGTGGTCGGTCTCCGTCTTGGGCGGCAGCTCGGGCGCGATCCCCGGGTCCGACTTCTTGCGGCGCAGCAGGAACGGCCGCACCAGCGCGGCCAGTCGGGCCACGGCGGCCTCATTGCCGCCGTCCTCCTCCTGCTGGTGCTCCACGGGCCGGGCGTGGCGGGCCCGGAAGGCGGTGAGCGGGCCGAGCAGACCGGGGGTGGTCCAGTCGAGGAGGGCCCACAGCTCGGAGAGGTTGTTCTCGACGGGGGTGCCCGTCAGCGCCACCCGGGCCGGTGCGCCGATGGTGCGCAGCGCCCGCGCGGTCGCCGAATGCGGGTTCTTGATGTGCTGCGCCTCGTCGGCGACGACCATCCCCCACTGCTGACCGGCCAGCCGCGAGGCGCTCGCCCGCATCGTCCCGTAGGTGGTGAGGACGAAACCGCCGGACAGGCCCTCCAGGCTGCGCCCCGCCCCGTGGAAGCGGCGCACCGCCACCCCGGGGGCGAACCGCTCGATCTCGCGCTGCCAGTTGCCGAGCAGGGACGCGGGACAGATCACCAGGGTCGGCTCGGGGCGGGCCCGGTGCAGGTGCAGGGCGATCAGCGTGACGGTCTTGCCCAGCCCCATGTCGTCGGCGAGGCAGCCGCCGAGGCCGAGGGAGGTCATCAGGTCGAGCCAGGCCAGGCCGCGTGCCTGGTAGTCGCGCAGGGTGGCCCGCAGCCCGGGCGGCTGCGGCAGCGGCGCCGGGTCCCCGGTCAGCCGGTCGCGCAGGGCGGCCAGCGCGCCCACCGCGACCGCGGGCACCGCCTCCCCCTCGACCTCGGCCTCGCCGGTCAGCACGGCCGCCAGCGCGTCCACCGGATCCAGCAGCCCCAGCTCCCGCTTGCGGGCCTTGCGGACCAGGTCCGGATCGACGCGCACCCACTGGTCGCGCAGCCGCACCACCGGACGGTGGGCCTGCGCGAGGGCGTCCATCTCGCCGGGGGTCAGGCGGTCGCCGCCCAGCGCGAGTTCCCAGGAGAAGGCGAAGAGTCCGGCCGCGTCGAAGAAGGCGGTCCCGTCGGTCGCCGAACCGGGCGCGGTCGAGCGTACGACGGCGCTCGCGCTCAGCGTCCGGGCCAGGTCCCTCGGCCAGTGGACGCCGACCCCGGCCGCCGCGAGCCGGGTCGCGGCGACGCCCAGGAGGTCCTCCAGCTCGGCGTCCGAGAGGGCCAGCGCCTCGGGCACGGGCTGCTCCAGCAGCCGCAGCAGCGGCGGCCACACCCGGCCGGCCCGACGCAGCGCGAGCACCGCGTCGACCCGGGCCCGCGGCCCGAACCGGTCGGTGGCCGTACCCGCCCACAGCGCGCCCGCGTCGGCGACCAGCGTCGGATCGGCCAGGCTGTGCACCTGGACCACGGCCGCACCCGCCCGGCGCACCTCGGCGGCGTCCTGCCGGGTGTCGCGCGCGGCGTCCTCCTCGGTGTCGAAGAGCCGGTACGAGGACAGGTCGAGCCGCAGCGAGATCCCCACCCCCGCGTCCGCCCCGGCGGCGACCTGCGCCGCCCACTCCCGCAGGCCGGGCACCTGCTGCGGCTCGACCGAGGCGAAGGGGCGCCCGGCGGCGACCGGCGCGGCCGGGGTGCGCGGCAGGGTGTCGGCGACGGCGTCGAGGAAGGCGCGGACCAGGGCCTCCGGTTCGGGCAGGAGCAGCGGGCGGCGCCCGGGCAGCGGTGCGGCGTGCGCCTCGTACGGCAGGGCGGCCGCGACCGCGCGGAGGTAGGCGATGTCCTCGCCGTCCAGGGGGCCGACCCGCCAGGCGTCGACGCCCTCGGGGGTCAGGCCGGGGAGCAGCCGGCCCCGCGCGACCAGCGCGAGGGCCTGTCGGGCGGCGGTGCCCCAGGCCCGGGTGGCCGGGTGGGCGGCGGGGTGCTGCGGGGCCGCGACGAGCAGCGGGAGCGCGGCGGCGAGCGGCAGGACGAGCGAGGGCACGGTCCGGGTCCGCAGGGAGTTGCCCGCGGGGTGCACCGTGCCCAGCGCTTCGCCGACCAGGTCGGGCAGGCCGGGAAGGTCCGCGGGATCGGGCAGCTCCTCGCCGACCGGCGACCAGAAGGCGATCCGGCTCCGGCGCGGAACGGCGTCCGGCAGGAAGAGCGCGGCGTGGCGCACCAAGGCGGCGGGCGGCCGCGGGCGCGCGATCGGCCCGGGAAGGTCCCGCACCGCGAGCGCGTGCTCGCGCGACGGATGCGCCATCGCCTTCCCCCTCCCGCTCTCGTCCCGATCGTGACGGCGGACGTCACTGCCGACGAGTCTAGATGTGGCCACTGACAATGGCGCTGACCTGGGGTGTTGACCTTCGCATTACCCGGCCCCGACCGGGGTATGGCTGTCCCCACCGGCCATCGACCACCGACCACGGGGAGTCCGCCCATGTTCCGACGCGCCACCGCCTCGGCCACCGTCCTCGCCGCCGCCGCCGCCGCCGCGGCCGCGCTCGCGCTCACCGCGTCCGCCCCGGCCGCCGCCGCGCCGACCGCCACCGCACCCGGCTTCCTCGCCGGTACCGATCTGCCCCCGCACCCCAGCTCCCCCTGGACCCAGGGCAAGGTCACCAAGGGGCTCCCGGAGACCGCGCCCTTCTGTCTGGAGGGCGCGCTGCCCGCCGCGGGCAGCTGGCACCGCGCCTTCGGCACGGACCTCGACACCGGCGCGGTCCAGGTCTCCGTGCGCACCGCCTCCGACGCGGCGGCCAAGAAGCTGGCGGCCGCCCTGGAGCGGAAGGTGGCCGCCTGCGCGGCCGACTGGCTGCGCGCGACCCCGGGCGGGACGGCCTCCTGGCAGGACTACGGCCCGGTCCGGGTCGAGGAGGGGGCGCACGTCTACGGCGTGCACACCTCGATCCCCGATTCCGAGCCCGGCGTCCACCTCTACGGCATCGGGCGCGACGGATCCACGGTGACCGTCGTGAAGTGGGGCCAGATGGGGGTGCTGGCCGACGCGCCCGTGACCGCCTTCAAGAAGACGACCACCACCGCCGTGCACAAGCTCAACCCCTGACGCACCGCGCGTGGGACCATGGACGGACGGGGGACGACGGCCGGTCGGGCGACGGATCCGAGGCGATGGCCATGCGTACCGGGAACGAACCGGTGACCGCGCGCAGCCCGCTGCGCCTGCGGTTCTGGCTCAGCGTGTGGGGGCTGCTCTGGGCCGCCGCGGGCACGGCCGCCTTCGCGGCCGCCGGACAGCCGGCCTGGGCCGCGGTCTGCGGCGCGTTCCTGCTCCTGGTGAGCGTGGACATGGCGATGATCGTGCGCCACATCCACCAGGGTCCGCACTACCAGCCGGGGCGCGACGTCCCGCCGTACGAGCCGCCGCACCGCTGAACCACGGGCCTCCAGGGCCGACCGGCTACTCCTCGAAGGCCGCGGCCCGCAGGTACTCCGGCTGCGGGTCCAGGGCCGCGGCGAGCCGGAAGTGCCGGCGGGCGCGCTCCGGCCGCCCGGCCCGCTGGTGCGTGCGGGCCAGCGCGAAGTGGGCGAAGGCGTTGTCCGGCTCCCGCTCCAGGACCAGCTCGAACTCCAGGGCCGCCGGTCTCAGTTGGGCGGCGGCGAAGAAGGCGCGGGCGCGCAGCAGTCGGGCGGCGGTGTTCTCCGGATGGGCGGCTATCACCGAGTCCAGCAGTTTCACCGCGCCCCTCGGGTCCCGGGCCGCGAGCAGCCGCTCGGCGGCCCGGAAGTCGATGACGTGGGTCTCCGGGCTACCGGAACCCGCACCGGCCACCGGCTCCCGCCCGGACTCGGGCGGGGACCCGGACCCGGGTTCCGCTGCGGACTCGGACGGTGGCGTGGTGTCGGACACGATGGGATTCCTTCCCTCTCCGGACGCCTTCAACGCGCCACGCGACGATGGTCGTTGCGCCACCGGCCCGAGGTCGCCGCGCAGTCGCTCAATCCCGGGGAGCGGCCGCGCGCGCGGTGAGCTCCTCCCAGACCTTGCGCACCTGCGGCTCCAGCGCCGCCAGCGGCCCGTCGTTGTCGATGACCAGCGTCGCCACGGCCAGCCGCTGCTCACGGGTCGCCTGCGCCGCCATCCGGGCCCGCGCCTCGCCCTCCTCCATGCCGCGCAGTGCGGTCAACCGGGCCAGCTGGGTCTCCGGCGCCGCGTCCACGACGACGACCAGGTCGTACAGCGGCGCCAGGCCGTTCTCGGTGAGGAGCGGTACGTCGTGCACGACGATCGCGTCGGGGCCCGCGGCCGCTTCCAGCTCGGCCGAGCGCGCGCCCACCAGCGGGTGCACGATCGCGTTCAGGGTGCCCAGGAGTTCCCGGTCGGCGAAGACGATCGAGCCGAGCTTCGGCCGGTCGAGGCTGCCGTCGGGAGCCAGTACGGACTCCCCGAAGGCCGCGACCACCGCCGCCAGCCCGGGCGATCCCGGTTCCACGACCTCTCGCGCGATCCGGTCGGCATCCACGATCACCGCCCCGTACCCCGCCAGCAGTCGTGAGACCGCGCTCTTGCCGGCACCGATTCCGCCCGTCAGGCCCACCTTCAACATGGCCCGCAGCCTACTGCCGTGCCCTGGAGCCCCGTACGGGCCCTCCCCCTCGGCACCCGCCCGCTCTCAGCCCTCGCCCTCGCGCTCCGCGAGGAAACGCTCGAACTCGCGGCCGATCTCGTCCGCCGAGGGGATCTCGGCGGGCTCCGCGATCATGTTGCCCCGCGTCTCCGCTCCGGCCGCCGCGTCGAACTGGTGCTCAAGGCCCTGCACGAGGGCGACCAGCTCCTCGTCGCCCTCCCGGATCTGCCGGTCGATCTCCGTCTGCGTGCGGTGCGCCTCGGTGCGCAGCGCGTGCGCCACGCTCGGCAGGACCAGGCCGGTCGCGCCCGTGATCGCCTCCAGGGCGGTCAGCGCGGCGTCCGGGTACGAGGAGCGGGCGACGTAGTGCGGTACGTGCGCGGCGACGCCCAGGACGTCGTGTCCGGCCTGTGCGAGCCGGAACTCCACCAGGGACTCCGCGCTGCCGGGCACCTGCGCCTCGTCGAAGGGGCTGCGGTGTCCGGGCATCAGGTCCGTGCGGTTGCCGTGCGGGGTGATGCCGACGGGCCGGGTGTGCGGGACGCCCATCGGGATGCCGTGGAAGTTCACCGAGAGGCGGACGCCGAGGCGCTCCACGATCTGCTCGACGGCCGCGGCGAAGCGCTCCCACTCCACGTCCGGCTCGGGGCCGGACAGCAGCAGGAAGGGCGCGCCGGTGGCGTCCTGGACCAGTCGGACCTCCAGCGCGGGGGCGTCGAAGTCGCTCCAGTGGTCCCGCTGGAAGGTCAGGAGCGGGCGCCGGGCCCGGTAGTCCACGAGCCGGTCCGCGTCGAAGCGGGCCACCACCTGGTGGGGCAGGGCGTCGAGCAGCCGCTCCACGATCTGCTCGCCGGTCTCTCCCGCGTCGATGTACCCCTCGAAGTGGTAGAGCATGACCAGCCCGGCGGACTCCTGGGCGAGCGCCAGGTCCACCACGGCCAGACCCTTCGCATCCCACTCGTACAGGCCTTGCGAATCAAGCACCGTCACCACTCCCCTTCGTCTCGTTCTCTGCCAAGAACGTTCAAGGAAGCGCTGCCATTCCCCAGTTGGCGGCCCATCGGGGAGAAACCGCCACCGTTCATCGGGGGGACACACAACGGGCCCGGACTCCCGACGGGTCCGCACACGCGACGAGGCCCGCCCCCCGAAGGGGACGGGCCTCGTCGTTCTCAGCTCAGCTCAGCCGCGCGCCGGAGCGCGCCGCCGTGCGCTGCGATCAGCTCTGGCCGCCGGCCAGCTTCTCGCGCAGCGCGGCCAGGGCCTCGTCCGACGCCAGGGCGCCGGAGGTCTCGTCCGCACCCTCGGAGGAGTACGAACCACCGGAGAGGCTCGCGCCGCCACCGGTGTTGCCACCGGCGGCCGGAGCGGCAGCGCCCTCGGCAGCGGCGGCCTCGTCGGCCTCGCGGCTCTTGATGACCTGCGCCTGGTGCTGCTCGAAGCGAACCTGCGCCTCGGCGTACTGGCGCTCCCACGTCTCGCGCTGGGAGTCGAAGCCCTCGAGCCAGTCGTTGGTCTCGGGGTCGAAGCCCTCGGGGTAGATGTAGTTGCCCTGGTCGTCGTACGAGGCAGCCATGCCGTACAGCGTCGGGTCGAACTCGACCGAGGCCGGGTCGGCACCGAAGGACTCGTTGGCCTGCTTCAGCGACAGCGAGATCCGGCGACGCTCGAGGTCGATGTCGATGACCTTGACGAAGATCTCGTCGTTGACCTGGACGACCTGCTCCGGGATCTCCACGTGGCGCTCGGCCAGCTCGGAGATGTGGACCAGACCCTCGATGCCCTCGTCCACGCGGACGAACGCACCGAACGGAACCAGCTTGGTGACCTTACCCGGGACGACCTGGCCGATCTGGTGCGTCCGGGCGAACTGCTGCCACGGGTCTTCCTGCGTCGCCTTGAGCGACAGGGAGACGCGCTCGCGGTCCATGTCGACGTCGAGGACCTCGACGGTGACTTCCTGGCCGACCTCGACAACCTCGGAGGGGTGGTCGATGTGCTTCCAGGACAGCTCGGAGACGTGGACGAGACCGTCGACGCCACCCAGGTCCACGAAGGCACCGAAGTTGACGATCGAGGAAACGACGCCGGAGCGGACCTGACCCTTCTGCAGGGTGGTGAGGAACGTCTGGCGAACCTCGGACTGGGTCTGCTCGAGCCACGCGCGGCGGGACAGGACCACGTTGTTGCGGTTCTTGTCCAGCTCGATGATCTTCGCCTCGAGCTCCTTGCCCACGTAGGGCTGGAGGTCGCGGACGCGACGCATCTCGACGAGAGAGGCCGGCAGGAAGCCACGGAGGCCGATGTCGAGGATGAGACCACCCTTGACGACCTCGATGACGGTACCGGTGACGATGCCGTCTTCTTCCTTGATCTTCTCGATCGTGCCCCAGGCACGCTCGTACTGAGCGCGCTTCTTGGACAGGATCAGACGGCCTTCCTTGTCCTCCTTCTGGAGAACCAGGGCCTCGATCTCGTCGCCGACCTTGACGACATCGTTCGGGTCGACGTCGTGCTTGATCGAGAGCTCGCGGCTCGGGATCACGCCTTCGGTCTTGTAACCGATGTCGAGGAGAACCTCGTCCCGGTCCACCTTGACGATGACGCCGTCGACGATGTCGCCGTCGTTGAAGTACTTGATCGTCTCGTCGATCGCCGCGAGGAACGCGTCCGCGTCGCCGATGTCGTTGACCGCTACCTGCGGAGGAGTGGTGGCGGTGGTCTCGGTGCTGCTCGTCATGTGGGAAAGGGCTCCGGTTACGGACAGAAAGTCGTAGGTACTGCTACGCCGGGAGCCCTTATCGCCATCTGCCTATGACCGGACAGCCAAGGAGGTCTCTGAACGCTCGGAGAGCGGAGAGAGCCTCGAAAACCGAGGGGACTACAACAGAAGCGAGCGCAGCCTGCTAGGTCTGAGGAGCGCAGGCTCGCAGCGCAACTTGTAGCATACGGGGGCAGCCGGACAGGGTCAATGCGCGAAGGCGGACACCCGGGGCAGAACGCCATTTACCCGGCACAATTCGTGGGTGGCGAGCCCGTGATGACCGGCTCTCCGCCCCTTTTTCGAAGACTACGACGACGGGCCCCATGAACCAAGAGGACTACGACCCCGAAGATGCGTACGCGACGGAAGCCGCCGTCGGGGACGACGACGACGCGGAGGCCACGCGCCGCGCCGCCGGGGAAGCGGAGAGCAGCCGCGCGAGCCGCGGCTGGTGGGACCGCAACGCCGACGAGTACCAGAGCGACCACGGCGCCTTCCTCGGCGACGACCGCTTCGTCTGGGGCCCGGAGGGCCTGGACGAGGCGGAGGCCGCCCTCCTCGGACCCGCCTCCTCCCTCAAGGGCCTCGACGTCCTGGAGATCGGCGCCGGCGCCGCCCAGTGCTCGCGCTGGCTGGCCGCCCAGGGCGCCCGGCCCGTCGCCCTCGACCTCTCGCACCGGCAGCTCCAGCACGCCCTGCGGATCGGCGATGACGTCCCCCTGGTCGAGGCCGACGCCGGGAACCTGCCCTTCCGCGACGGCTCCTTCGACCTCGCCTGCTCCGCCTACGGCGCGGTCCCCTTCGTCGCCGACCCGGTGAACGTCATGCGCGAGGTGCACCGCGTCCTGCGCCCCGGCGGCCGCTGGGTCTTCTCCGTCACCCACCCCATCCGGTGGGCCTTCCCCGACGAGCCCGGGCCCGAGGGCCTGTCCGTCGCCGCGTCCTACTTCGACCGGACCCCGTACGTCGAGCAGGACGAGCAGGGCCGCGCCGTGTACGTGGAGCACCACCGCACCCTCGGCGACCGGGTCCGGGACGTGGTCGCGGGCGGCTTCCGCCTCGTCGACCTGGTCGAGCCCGAGTGGCCCGCCTGGAACGGCCAGGAGTGGGGCGGCTGGTCCCCGCTGCGCGGGAACCTGATCCCCGGCACCGCGATCTTCGTCTGCGAGCGCGGCTGACCCATGGCGTCCGTCCCCCGCACCTCCGCCCTGGAATCCCTCCCGGTCGGCGCGGCCGTGCCCGCGCTGGTCGCGGCGCTCGACGCGCACGGCACGGCGGTGCTGTGCGCGCCGCCCGGGACCGGCAAGACCACGCTCGTCCCGCTGGTCCTGGCCGGCCTGGTGGGCGACGGCCCCGCGCGCAGGGTGATCGTCGCCGAACCCCGCCGGATCGCGGCCCGGGCGGCGGCCCGCCGGATGGCCTGGCTGCTGGGCGAGCGGGTCGGGGACTCGGTCGGCTTCACGGTGCGCGGCGAGCGGGTGGTGGGCCCGGGCACCCGGGTCGAGGTGGTGACCACCGGGGTGCTGCTCCAGCGCCTCCAGCGGGACCAGGAGCTGGCGGGGACGGACGTGGTGGTCCTGGACGAGTGCCACGAGCGGCACCTGGACGCCGACACCGTCGCGGCCTTCCTCCTCGACGTACGGGCGGCCCTGCGCCCGGAGCTGCGGCTGCTCGCGGCCTCGGCGACGACCGACGCGGCCGGGTGGGCCCGCTTGCTGGGGGACGCGCCGGTGGTGGAGGCCGCCGGGGTCGCGCACCCGGTCGAGGTGGTGTGGGCCCCGCCGGTACGTCCGGTGCGCCCGCCGCACGGCATGCGCGTCGACCCCGCCCTGCTGACCCACGTCGCGGCGGTGGTGCGGCGGGCGCTGGCCGAGCGGGCGGGGGACGTCCTGTGCTTCCTGCCCGGGGTCGGTGAGATCTCCCGGGTCGCGGGGCAGCTGGGCGCGGTGGACGCCGAGGTGCTCCAGGTGCACGGGCGGGCTCCGGCCGCGGTGCAGGACGCCGTCCTCGCGGGCGGTGACGGGCGGCGCCGGGTGATCCTGGCGACGGCGGTGGCGGAGTCCAGCCTGACCGTGCCGGGGGTGCGGATCGTGGTGGACGCGGGGCTCGCCCGCGAGCCGCGGGTGGACCACGCGCGGGGCCTGGGCACGCTGGCGACCGTACGGGCGTCCCGCGCGTCGGCGCGCCAGCGGGCGGGGCGGGCCGGGCGCGAGGCGCCGGGGGCGGTGTACCGCTGCTGGGCCGAGGCGGAGGACGGGCGGCTCCCCGCCTTCCCCTCGCCCGAGATCCGGATCGCCGATCTGGCCCAGTTCGCGCTCCAGGCCGCCTGTTGGGGCGACCCGGACGCGTCCGGGCTGGCGCTGCTGGACGCACCGCCCGCCGGTGCGATGGCGGCGGCCCGGGAGGTGCTGGCGGCCGTGGACGCCGTGGACCGGGCCGGGCGGGTGGGTCCGCGGGGCCGCGCGATGGCCCGCCTCGGCCTGCACCCGCGCCTGGCCCGCGCCCTGCTGGACGGCGCGGCCGAGGTCGGCGGGCGCCGGGCGGCGGAGGTGGTGGCCCTGCTGAGCGAGGAGCCGCCGCGGGAGTACGGCGACGACCTGGCCGCCGCCTGGCGCCGGGCCCGCCGGGGCGGCGACGCCTACGCCCCCCGCTGGCGCACCGAATCCCACCGCCTCACCCGAGCCCTGCCGCCCGCCTCCCCTCCGGGGGCGGGCGGCGGCGAGGGGCTCGGCGACGACGCCGTCGCCGGGCTGATCGCCGCGCTCGCCTTCCCGGAGCGCGTCGCCCAGCGCAAGGCCGAGGGCTCCTACCTCATGGCCAACGGCACCGGCGCCGACCTGAACGACGGCTCCCCCCTGCGCAACGCCCCCTGGCTGGCCGTGGCGGTGGCCGACCGCACGCCCCACTCCCCCTCCGCCAGGATCCGCCTCGCCGCCCTCGTCGACGAGGACACGGCCCGGGCGGCCGCGGCCCACCTGCTGTCCGCCGACGCGGAGGAGGTCCGCTGGGAGAACGGCGACGTCAGCGCCCGCAGCGTGCACCGCCTCGGCGCGATCGAGCTGACCGTGCGCCCGCTGCGCGACCCCGCCCCGGACCGGGTCCGGGCGGCCCTGCTGGACGGGCTCCGCGCCGACGGCCTCGGCCTGCTGCGCTGGTCCGCCGACGCACGGACCCTGCGGGCCCGCCTCGCCTTCCTGCACCGCACCCTCGGCGCCCCCTGGCCGGACGTCGCGGGCGACGACGTGCTCCTGGCAAGGGCGGACGACTGGCTGGAGCCCGAGCTGTCGCGCGCCCGGCGCCGCACCGACCTCGGTCGGATCGAGGCGGGCCAGGCACTGAACCGGCTGCTGCCCTGGGCCACCGGCCAGGCCGCCCGCCTGGACGAGCTGGCCCCGGAGCGGATCGAGGTCCCCAGCGGTTCCCGGATCCGGGTGGACTACGGCGACGGCGACGGCCAGCCCGTCCTGGCGGTCAAGCTCCAGGAACTGTTCGGGCTGGCGCGCACGCCACTGGTCGCGGGGGTGCCCGTACTCGTCCACCTGCTGTCGCCCGCCGGACGCCCGGCGGCGGTCACCGCCGACCTGGCGTCCTTCTGGCAGGACGGCTACCGCGCCGTGCGCGCCGAGCTGCGCGGCCGCTACCCCCGCCACCCCTGGCCGGAGGACCCGGCGACCGCCGAGCCCACCCGCCACACCACCAACCGCCTGCGGCGCTCCTAAAGCGCCGCAGGCACCGGCGCCGCCGTCGGTTCGGGGTCGTCGCCCGCCCCGCGCCGCCGGCGACCGCGCGCCTCCAGCCACAGCGCGAGCCCGAAGAGCCCGAGGCCCACGACCAGGAGCCCCGTCGGCCCGTAGGTGTGCAGCGCGAGCACCATGGTCCGGTTCGACTTGACCAGGTCGACGGTGTGGTCGAGGTAGTCGGGGCGGATCTTCACGTCGCCGGCGAAGGCGGTGAGCTTGCCGTCGGGCTGCGCGGCCGCGATCCCGCCGCGCATCTCCTGCCGGATGCTCTGCTCGGCGTTGACGGGCGCTCCGGTCACCGGATCGACCCAGAACTTCATGGTGGCCGAGTACCAGAGCGACGTGCCGGTCTGCTCCTCGATCTTCGTCGGGTCGATGCCGGGGATCGGCATCTTCTTCGGCATCGGGACCTTGGTCCAGGGGACCGTCATCTCGAAGTAGTAGACGTCCAGACCGCGGAAGCTGCGCGGGCCGACGTAGTGGATCGGCGAGGAGGTGCGCGTCTGGGCGTCGAAGTACAGGTAGTCGCGCGGCTCGGTGAAGAACGGCCACTTGAACTCGATGCCCTCGCGCTTGACCGGGTCCCCGTCGACCATCTCGCCGGTGGCGTGCACCGGGTCCTGGGTGTGCGCGTCGAAGATGTAGCGCTCGGGGATCTGGGAGACCATCTTGCCGTCCGGGCCGACGATGTAGGTCAGGGTGTCCCAGACGACGACGTCCTTGCCCGCGCTCGCCTCGATCTCCTTGGACGCCTCGACGTTGCCCTTGAGGGTCTGGATGATCGTGACCTTGTCGACCTTCTTGGGCACCATGCCGTTGTTGTAGTCGAGCAGGGTCGCGTTCTTCGCCTCCAGGACCATCTCCTGGTACTGGCTCGGCGGGATCTTGGCGAGGCGGGGGTACGCGTACCAGCGCAGCAGGGGCGCGAGGGCGGTGCAGAACACGGCTAGGGCAAGCAGGACGAGGCTCGCTCTGCGTCGCATGGCCGGGCCTCCTCTTACTTTCCGGGGGCGGAGGGGATCGTGGTGAGCAGGGGCTTGGGCGAGGTCGTGCCGTCCGGGACCCCGATCGCCGTGATGGTCAGGACGAGGGCCAGCGCGGCTGCCAGCCCGATGGCGGCGGCGACGAGTGCGCGCATGCCGGGGCCTCCGAGATCTGATGTGTCGTCAGGTCTGGCGCACCGTAGCAACGCGCGGGCGAGATGAGAACCGTCTGGCTACGGGCTTTCCGTGCCCGCCGCCGACCCGCTCGGGGAGGCCTTGGGCGACGCCTTGGGCGACGGGCTCGCGGCGGGAGCGGAGGCCGTCGCGGACGCGCTCGGGCTGGCGCTCGGACTCGGCTTCGGACCGGCGGAGGTGCTGGGCGAGGGCGTCGGAGCAGGCGTCGGCGTGGGGCTCGGCTTCGGCGTCGGAGTCGGAGTCGGAGTAGGGGTCGGCGTGGGAGTCGGGGTCGGAGTCGGCGTGGGCGTCGGGGTGGGCGTGGGCGTCGGCTTCGTGGAGGGCTGCGTCACCGGGCCCGTACCCGTGCCGGTGCCCCCGCTCCCGTCCGGCACCTCGTGCGCGCCCTTCAAGTAGTACGCGTACCAGGACCGCACCGTCGTCAGGTACTCCGTCGAGTAGTTGTAGGAGAGGACCGCCCGGTCCAGGTCCGCGCCCACCCGCAGGTCCCGCGTGCCGGCGCACAGGTAGCGGCCGGCCGCGAGGGCCGCGTCGTGCACGTTGTTCGGGTCCCGCCGTCCGTCGCCGTTCGCGTCCTGGCCCCAGGACGCCCAGGTGGAGGGGATGAACTGCATCGGCCCCACCGCGCGGTCGTGGGCCGCGTCGCCGTCGTACGCCCCGCCGTCCGTGTCCGGGATGTTCGCGAAGCCGTTGCCGTCGAGCACGGGCCCCAGGATGGGCCGCAGCGTCGTGCCCGCGGAGTCCACCTGCCCGCCGCGCGCCTGCCCGGACTCCACCTTGCCTATCGCCGCGAGCAGTTGCCAGCGCAGCCCGCACCCCGGATCGCTCGCCGCGATCTTCTGCTCCGCGCCCCGGTACGCCGCCAACACGCTCGCCGGTATCCCCTGCGCGCCCTCGGCCGGGCCCGTGACCACCGCTTCCCCCGCGGCCGGGGCCGCCGGGGTGGGGGCGGGCCCGGGCGCGTCCGCCGCCGGCACCACGGCGGGCGGCTCGGGGCTGGCCAGGGGCGGGAGTTCGGTGAAGTAGGCGGAGTCGCCTCCGGCCTCGTTGCCCGGGGCCGGGGCGGCGGCGGGCCGCTCGGCGCTCGCGCCGCCCCCGGCATCGGCGCGCACGAGCGCGCCCGGCGCCTGCGAACCGGTCACCGCCCCCGCCACGAGGGCCGACACCACGACCGCCAGCCCGCCCCTGAGCCACCCGTGGCCGAAACGGACCGTGGACCGCACTGAACGCACCTTCGACCGAACCGGCATGGGCCGACCCCTCCCCCTCGACGTCCGCGAGACGGTACGTCAACTCGCTTCACACTGCATCAACCTGGCTGCGGAATTCACCACTTCCGCACGTCTTGCGCAGGTCACGCATACTGTCCCGACCGTTCGGAGTGCATTGGACCGAAGTAAACGAAGACCTGACGAGAGGCGCCATGCCGTTCACACTCAGCCACGCGGCCGCCGTCCTTCCGGCGATCCGCCGGACCGGCCGCGCGCGGGGGCCGCTGGTCGCCTCCGCCCTGGTACTGGGCTCGTTCGCGCCCGACACCTTCTACTTCGCGGACGCCGTCGTCCAAGGGGTGATGGTGCACGGCGACTTCGCGCATTCGGCGGCGGGCGTGCTCACCCTCGACGCCGCCCTGACCGCGGCCCTCGTCGGCTGCTGGCTGCTGCTGCGCGAGCCGCTGGTCGCCCTGCTCCCCCGGCGGGCCCGGGGCAGGGTGCACGCGCTGGTGCGCGGCGAGGACTGGCGCGGGGGCCGACTGCCGGTGCTGGCCCTGCGGTTCTACCTCTCCGCGGTGCTCGGCTCGCTCACGCACGTCATGTGGGACAGCTTCACGCACATGGACCGCTGGGGCATGCGGATGCTGCCCGATCTCGGTCGTCCGCTCGCCTTCGGGCTGCCGCTCTACACCTGGCTGCAGTACGGCAGTTCGGCGCTGGCCGCCGTCGCGCTCACCTGGTTCACGGTGAGCGCGCTGCGTCGGCTGCCGCGGTCCGCCGCGCCGGAGTGCGTACCGGTCCTGGGGCGGGCGGACCGCTGGGCGGCCGTCGCGCTGGCCGTGGTCTGCGTGGGCGTCGTGGTGTGGCTGCGGGTCGCCCGTTTCTTCACGTACTTCGACCGGATCCGCAGCCCGCTCGACATCGTCCCGACCGTCTGCTTCGGCGCCGGCGGCGGGCTCGCCGTGGCGCTCCTGCTGTACGGGGTCCTGGTGCGCCTGCGCCACCGGGGCGGCCGGCACGGCGACGGCGACGGGAACCGCGACGGCGGCCCGGACCGCGACGACCGGGGAGCCCGGGGCACCGGGGGAACGCGGACGCCCGTCCCCAGCCGGTAGCGGGGACGGGCGTGCGTACGGCCTTGGCGGTCGCCCGGCGTCAGTGCGCGGCGGACTCCCAGTCCCCGCCCACGCCGACGGACACGTCCAGCGGGGCCCGCAGGTCGACGGCGGCGGCCATCTCGCGGCGCACCAGCTCCTCGACGGCCGCGCGCTCGCCGGGGGCGATCTCCAGCACGATTTCGTCGTGCACCTGGAGCAGCATCCGCGAGGTGAGACCGGCCTCGGTGAGCGCCCGGTCCACGCGCAGCATCGCGACCTTGACGATGTCGGCCGCGGTGCCCTGGATGGGGGCGTTCAGCGCCATCCGCTCGGCGGCCTCGCGGCGCTGGCGGTTGTCGCTGTTGAGGTCGGGGAGGTAGCGGCGGCGGCCCAGGACCGTCTCGGTGTAGCCGGTGGCGCGGGCCTCCTCGACGACGCGCTGGAGGTAGTCCCGCACCCCGCCGAACCGCTCGAAGAAGGTCTCCATCAGGCCGCGCGCCTCGGCGGGCTCGATGTTCAGCTGCTGGGCGAGGCCGAAGGCGGAGAGCCCGTAGGCCAGGCCGTAGGACATCGCCTTGATCTTGCGGCGCATCTCGGCGTCGACGGCGGACCGCTCCACGCCGAAGACCTGGGAGGCCACGGTGGTGTGCAGGTCCTCGCCGGTCGCGAAGGCCTCGATCAGCCCCGCGTCCTCGGAGAGGTGCGCCATGACGCGCAGCTCGATCTGGCTGTAGTCGGCCGTCATCAGCGATTCGAAGCCCTCGCCGACGACGAAGCCGCGCCGGATGGCCCGGCCCTCGTCGGTGCGCACCGGCACGTTCTGCAGGTTCGGGTCGGTGGAGGACAGGCGGCCGGTCGCCGCGACGGTCTGGCTGAAGCTGGTGTGCACCCGGCCGTCGGCGGCGATGCACTTGACCAGGCCCTCGACGGTGACCCGCAGCTTGGCCTGCTCGCGGTGGCGCAGCATGATCACGGGCAGTTCGTGCTCGGTCTGGGTGGCGAGCCAGGCCAGCGCGTCGGCGTCGGTGGTGTAGCCGGTCTTGGTCTTCTTCGTCTTGGGCAGGTCCAGCTCGCCGAAGAACACTTCCTGGAGCTGCTTGGGCGAGCCGAGGTTGAACTCGTGGCCCACCGCGGCGTGCGCTTCCTTCACGGCCTGCTGCACCGCACCGGCGAACTGCTGCTCCATCGCTTCGAGGTGCTCGCGGTCGGCGGCGATGCCGTACCGCTCCATTCGGGCGAGCAGCTCGGAGGTGGGCAGCTCCATGTCGTGGAGCAGCTCGGTGGCGCCGACCTCGGCGAGTCGGCCCGTGAAGGCCCCGCCCAGGTCGAGGACCGCGCGGGCCTGTGCCATCAGCGCTTCGGCCTCGGCGGTGTCGTCGGCGCCGAAGGCGAGCTGGCCGTCGGCGGCGGCGGGGGCCAGCTCGCGGTGGAGGTACTCGTTGGACAGCACGTCGAGCGCGAAGGACCGGCGGCCCGGCTTGACCAGGTAGGCGGCGAGGGCGGTGTCCATGGTGACGCCCGCCAGGCTCCAGCCGTGCTCGGGGAAGACCCGCATGAGGGCCTTGGCGTTGTGCACCACCTTGGGGCGTGCCGCGTCCGCGGCCCAGGCGACGAAGGCGCGCTCGTCGGCCTCGTCCAGCGCGGACGGCTCGAACCAGGCCGCGGCGCCGTCGGCGGCGGCCAGCGCCACCTCGGTGATCCGGCCCGCGCCCAGCGCCCAGCTGTCGACGGTCGCGATGCCCAGCGCGGCGCCCGCGCGGCCCTCCAGCCAGGGGGCCAGCTCGCCCGCTCCCAGCACCGAGGCGTCGAGCTCGACGCCGGCCGCCGGGGCGGGGGCCTCTTCTTCGACCGCGCCCGGGTCGACCGCGAGCAGCCGCTCGCGCAGCGAGGCGTTGCGGATCTCCAGCACGTCCAGCACGCCGGTCATGGCGGTGCGGTCGTACGGCGCGCGCGCCAGGTCGGCGGGGGTCTTGGGGAGCTCGACGTCGCGCACCATCTCGGTGAGGACGCGGTTCAGCTTGACGGCGTCCAGGTGGTCGCGGAAGTTCTGCCCGGCCTTGCCCTTGACCTCGTCGGCGCGCTCGACCAGCTCGGCGAAGGAACCGAACTGGTTGATCCACTTGGCGGCGGTCTTCTCGCCGACGCCGGGGATGCCGGGCAGGTTGTCGGACGGGTCGCCGCGCAGCGCCGCGAAGTCGGGGTACTGCTGCGGGGTGAGGCCGTACTTCTCCTCCACCTTCTCGGGCGTGAAGCGGGTCAGCTCCGAGACGCCCTTGGTGGGGTAGAGGACGGTGGTGCGCTCGGAGACCAGCTGGAAGGAGTCCCGGTCGCCGGTGACGATCAGCACGTCGAAGCCGAGGGCCTCGGCCTGGGTCGCGAGGGTGGCGATCACGTCGTCGGCCTCGAAGCCGTCGACCGCGAAGCGCGGCACGCTCATCGTGTCGAGCAGCTCGCCGATCAGCTCGACCTGCCCCTTGAACTCGTCGGGGGTCTTGGAACGGTTCGCCTTGTACTCGGGGAACTCCGTCGAGCGCCAGGTCTTGCGCGAGACGTCGAAGGCCACGGCGAAGTGCGTGGGCGCCTCGTCGCGCAGCGTGTTCGCCAGCATCGACGCGAAGCCGTAGACGGCGTTGGTCGGCTGGCCGCCGGCGGTCGTGAAGTTCTCCGCGGGCAGCGCGAAGAACGCCCGGTAGGCCAGGGAGTGCCCGTCCATGAGCATCAGGCGGGGGCGGTCCGCTGCGGGCGGCTGGTCGGTCTTCTTCGCTGCTGAATCTGCCACGCCCCGATCCTAGGCGGCTCCACTGACAATTCCGGCGCCGCCCGTCACCCGGGCAGCGGACCCCCGGCCGGACGCGCCCCCCATCGGGGCGCGTCCGCCGCCTCCCGCGGCGCACGCGTCCCACCGGCCGCCCCCGGCGCACCCGCTCGGGGCCGCGAGCACCTCGGACCGCCCTCCCGGTGTCCCCGTGGCCGTGAAAGGATCGAATGTGCGGCAACATGTGCTGCACTCGTACACGCGCTCGAAGGGGAGCCGACATGGCGACCAAGCCGCCCTCAGGTGATCCCGTCCAGGACGCGCCGCAGGTCGCGCCTCCCCAGCACGCCGCCGCCGGCCTGCCCGCCATCGGGCACACCCTGCGGATCGCCCAGCAGCAGATGGGCGTCGCGCGCACCGCGCGGACCCTGCTCAAGGTCAACCAGAAGGGCGGCTTCGACTGCCCCGGCTGCGCCTGGCCCGAGGGCGACAAGCGGCACACCGCCGAGTTCTGCGAGAACGGCGCCAAGGCCGTGGCCGAGGAGGCCACCCTGCGCCGGGTCACCCCGGAGTTCTTCGCCGCCCACCCGCTGGCCGACCTGGCGGAGCGCAGCGGCTACTGGCTCGGCCAGCAGGGGCGGATCACCCGGCCGATGCTGCTCCCCGAGGGCGGCGACCGGTACGAGCCGGTCAGCTGGGAGCGCGCCTTCGAGGTGATCGCCGAGGAGCTGACCGCGCTCGACTCCCCCGACGAGGCGCTCTTCTACACCTCGGGCCGCACCAGCAACGAGGCGGCGTTCCTCTTCCAGCTCTTCGCGCGCGAGTTCGGCACGAACAACCTGCCCGACTGCTCCAACATGTGCCACGAGTCCTCGGGCTCGGCGTTGACGGAGACGATCGGCATCGGCAAGGGCAGCGTCTCGCTGGAGGACCTGCACCGGGCCGATCTGATCATCGTCGCCGGTCAGAACCCGGGCACCAACCACCCGCGCATGCTGTCGGCGCTGGAGAAGGCCAAGTCCGCCGGGGCGAAGATCATTTCGGTGAACCCGCTGCCCGAGGCCGGGATGGAGCGGTTCAAGAACCCGCAGTCCCCGGTCGGCATGTTCAAGGGCACCGCCCTCAACGACCTCTTCCTGCAGATCCGCATCGGCGGCGACCAGGCCCTCTTCCGGCTGCTCAACAAGCTGGTCCTGGAGACGGAGGGGGCCACCGACGAGGCCTTCGTCCGGGAGCACACCCACGGGTACGAGGACTTCGCGGCGGCCGCCAAGGACACCGACTGGGCGGACACGCTCACCGCGACCGGCCTCACCCGCCCCGAGATCGAACGCGCCCTGGCCATGATCCTGGCCTCGGAGCGGACCATCGTCTGCTGGGCCATGGGCCTCACCCAGCACAAGCACTCCGTCGCCACCATCCGCGAGGTCGTCAACCTCCTCCTGCTGCGCGGCAACATCGGCCGCCCCGGCGCCGGGGTCTGCCCCGTGCGCGGCCACTCGAACGTGCAGGGCGACCGCACCATGGGCATCTTCGAGCGCCCCGCGCCCGCCTTCCTCGACGCCCTCGACGCGGAGTTCGGCATCACCTCGCCGCGCGCGCACGGCTACGACGTGGTGCGCTCCATCCAGGCGCTGCGCGACGGCAGGGCCAAGGTCCTCTTCGCCATGGGCGGGAACTTCGTCGGCGCCACGCCCGACACCGAGGTCACCGAGGCCGCGATCCGCCGCGCCGCCCTCACCGTCCACGTGTCGACCAAGCTCAACCGCTCGCACGCGGTCACCGGGCGGCGGGCCCTGATCCTGCCCACCCTGGGACGTACGGACAAGGACGTCCAGGCGGGCGGCAAGCAGTTCGTGACCGTCGAGGACTCGATGGGCATGGTCCACGCCTCGCGCGGCAACCTCGCCCCGGCCGGACCCGAGCTGCTCTCCGAGCCCGCCATCGTCGCCCGGCTCGCCCGCGCGGTCCTCGGCGCCGCCTCCCGCACCCCGTGGGAGGAGTTCGAGAAGGACTACGCCACCATCCGCGACCGCATCTCGCGCGTGGTCCCCGGCTTCGCGGACTTCAACGCCCGCGTCGCGGCCCCCGGCGGCTTCCAGCTGCCGCACGCCCCCCGCGACGAGCGGCGCTTCCCCACCAAGACGGGCAAGGCGAACTTCACCGCGGCCCCGGTGGAGTACCCCCGGGTCCCCGCGGGCCGCCTCCTGCTCCAGACCCTGCGCAGCCACGACCAGTACAACACCACGATCTACGGCCTCGACGACCGTTACCGCGGCATCACCGGCGGCCGTCGCGTGGTCATGGTCAATCCCGAGGACGCCGCCGAGCTGGGGCTCGCCGACGGCGCGTACACCGACATCGTGAGCGAGTGGCGCGACGGGGTGGAGCGGCGCGCGCCCGGCTTCCGCGTGGTGCACTACCCGACGGCGCGCGGCTGCGCCGCCGCGTACTACCCGGAGACCAACGTGCTCGTCCCCCTCGACGCGACCGCGGACACCAGCAACACCCCGGCCAGCAAGTCCGTCGTCGTGCGCTTCGAACCGGCGGGGTGAGCCGGGCCGGCGAACCGGGCCGACGGGCCCGTCCGGAGGACCTGATAGAACGGCCCTTCGGACAAGTCGGTTAACGAACGTTGACGAACGGAGCAGGCCCATGGGCGAGCAGCACGCCGTGAAGTTCCCGCAGGAGGTCCTGGACGAGTACGCGGCGCTGGGCATCGACCTGCCCTCGCTGTTCTCCGCCGGGCACCTCGGCGAGCGCATGGACATCCGCGTCCTGGAGGCCTCGGCCGACAAGGTCGTGGGCACCATGCCCGTCGAGGGCAACACCCAGCCGTACGGGCTGCTGCACGGCGGCGCCTCCGCGGTGCTCGCCGAGACCCTCGGGTCCGTCGGCGCGATGATGCACGGCGGCATCAACAAGGTCGCGGTCGGCGTGGACCTCAACTGCACCCACCACCGCGGCGCCCGCTCCGGCCTGGTCACCGGCACCGCGACCCCGGTGCACAAGGGGCGTTCCACCACCACCTTCGAGATCGTCATCACCGACGACCAGGACCGCCGGATCTGCACCGCCCGCCTCACCTGCCTGCTGCGCGACGTCGAGGCGCAACAGCCCCGTAACGACTGACCAGTTGCCCTCACCGCGGCGCCGGTCTAGCGTTCCCGCATGGGATCCGGACCGGCGCCGCGCGGCGCCCTGGCAGCCTGCGCCGCGACGCTCCTCGCCGCCGCGCTCACGGGCTGCTCCGGGCCCGACCGGGACGCGGGCCGCGACACCCCCGCCGGTACGTCGCCGCCCCCGGCCGGCGCCGCCCCCGCACCCCGGCCCACCTCGCCCGAGGACCTCTGCACCGCGCTGATCACGCACTGGGCCGGCGTCGTGCTGGACGGGGACGGCGCGGGCGACCCCGTCGGCCTGGACTACCAGTCCATGGGCCTGTCCGGCGACCAGAACGAGATCCTGCGGGCCGTGCTCGCCGACGCCCGCGCCGAGGGCCGGGCCAAGGCCCCCGAAGGCGCCTCCGCCGCCGACGCGGCCGCCCGGCGGGTCGTCGACCGCGGGGCCCGCGAGCGCTGCGCCGCGCACCACCGCTCCGCGGCGACCGCGACGGCGACCGGCGGCCCCTGGGGATGAGCGGCATCGGCCCGGTCGAACCGGGCGAGGGCACCGCGGGCCGGGAGCCCGACGGCCCCGCGGACGGGCGGGGCGACGACCTCCCCGGAGCAGCCGCCCCAGGGCCCGCCCGCGCCCTGCTGGGCCGCGCCCTCGACCGCTGCGCCCGACACCGCCCCGCGGTGGCGGCGCTGGCCCTGCTGGTCGCCCTCGGGCTCGCGGGGGGCTACCTCTACGCCGCGCGACCCCGGCCGCCCGCGCCCGTACCGGCTCCGCCGCCGGCCGCGCCCTCGCAGACCCTGGCGCTGACCTACGGGGAGCCGGAACCGCTGGAAACGACCCCGGCAGGCACTGCCCTCAGGTTCACTGTGCGTGCACGTACGTCCGCCGGACCGGCGGTGACGATCGAGCGGATCGGGCAGCCTTCGCGGGCACTGACGGTGACCGTGCGGCCACCCTCACCCGTCATCGTGGCTGCCGGAGAAGTCCGTGAGGTTGTTGTGGAGATTCACGTGGCGGACTGTGTGCATGTTGCACGGAATGCGGGGCTCCCTTTTCTGGAAGTAACCCTCAGTAATGGATTCCAGAAAGAGGATCACAGTTACATCCTCGGTGACCGATATGCCAGGGATCTTTCCACCGCTCTGACCAGGGCCTGTCCCGTTGGTCGAGATGTGGGCCCCACGCCCGCGTCATGACCAAAACCCTTGAGCAGCCTGGCCTGTAAGGACTTAAACCGCCCGACAGTCCTGCCGTATCTCACGATGCGGACAAGACGAACCGGCCGGAATTCCCCCGTTCCACCCCCAGAGATCCGCTATGTATTACGCCGTGGCATAACAAGAGAGTCACATCATTGGCCTGAGCACTCCATAACGTCCGATGGGCGGCTTAGAGTCACGGCCAGTTACCGCGACCGCCGGATGCCATTCAGTTCGGTTCCCCGCGTTCGACTCGGCGCGTCCCAGGGGGGACGCGGCGCCAGGAAAGGACTGATCGTGCGTCATCGTTCGCTCATCGCCGTGACGGCCGCCCTCGCCGCGGGCGCTCTCACTCTCACCGCCTGTGGCTCCCGCGACAACAAGTCGGACACCTCCGGCGGCGGCGACGTCACGGTCACCATCGGCGTGGACGCGCCGCTGACCGGTGACCTGTCCGCCCTGGGCCTCGGCATCAAGAACTCGGTCGACCTCGCGGTCAAGACCGCCAACGAGAAGAAGTACGTCAAGGGCGTCACCTTCAAGATCCAGGCGCTCGACGACCAGGCCCAGCCGTCCTCCGGACAGCAGAACGCCACCAAGCTCGTCGCCGACAAGGACGTCCTCGGCGTCGTCGGCCCGCTGAACTCCTCGGTGTCCGAGTCGATGCAGAAGGTCTTCGACGACGCCAAGCTCGCCCAGATCTCCCCGGCCAACACCAGCCCGTCCCTCACGCAGGGTCCGAACTGGGCGACCGGCCAGAAGGTCCGCACCTACAAGAGCTACTTCCGCACCGCCACCACGGACGCCATCCAGGGCCCGTTCGCGGCGCAGTACCTCTTCAACAAGGGGGGCAAGAAGAAGGTCTTCCTCATCGACGACAAGAAGACCTACGGCGCCGGTCTGGCCGCCACCTTCAAGGGCGAGTTCACCAAGCTCGGCGGCGCCGTCGCCGGCGAGGGCCACATCGACCCGGAGTCCAAGGACTTCTCGGCGATCGTGACGCAGGTCAAGAACTCCGGCGCCGACGTCGTCTACTACGGTGGCGAGTACCCGGCCGCCGGCCCGCTCAGCAAGCAGATCAAGGCCGCGGGCGCGAACATCCCGCTCATCGGTGGCGACGGCATCTTCGACAAGAAGTTCGTCGACCTGGCCGGCCCCGCCGCCGCGGGTGACATGGCCACCTCGGTCGGTGCGCCCGTCGAGACCCTGCCGTCCGCCACGGAGTTCATCGCGAACTACAAGAAGGCCGGCTTCAAGGACCCGTACGCGGCCTACGGCGGCTACTCGTACGACTCCGCCTGGGCGATCATCGAGGCCGTCAAGAAGACGGTCGACGCCAACAACGGCAAGCTCCCCGAGGGCGCGCGCGCCAAGGTGCTCGAGGCCGTCCAGGGCGTCTCCTTCGACGGTGTGACCGGCAAGGTCTCCTTCGACGAGTTCGGTGACGCCACCAACAAGCAGCTGACCGTCTACAAGGTCGACGGCCCGGACTTCAAGGCCGTCGAGTCGGGCACCTACCCCGCCAAGTAACCGGCCCGTACCACCTCACTCCTGCCGCGCGGGGCGCGCACCAAGCGCCCCGCGCGGTGTCACATCCGTCGAAAGACTCGGAGGACCTGCGGTGCACGAACTGCCGCAACAGCTGGTCAACGGCCTGCTACTGGGATCCATGTACGGGCTCGTCGCCATCGGCTACACGATGGTTTATGGCATTGTCCAGCTCATCAACTTCGCGCACGGCGAGATCTTCATGACCGGTGGCTTCGGCGCCTTCACGGTCTGGTCGATCCTCCCCTCGGGCACCACCATGTGGATCGCGCTGCCCCTCATGCTCATAGGCGCTGTCATCGTGGCGACCCTCTTCGCCGTCGGAGCCGAACGCTTCGCCTACCGCCCCCTGCGGAACGCTCCCCGCCTGGCCCCGCTCATCACCGCCATCGGCCTCTCGCTCGCCCTCCAGCAGGCGGTCTGGGCCTGGTACCCGGACGCGAAGTCCTCCATCGTCTTCCCCGAGATCTCCGGCGGACCCTTCAACATCGGCAACGTCACCATCCAGACCGGTGACGTGTTCCTGCTGATCGCCGCTCCGATCTCGATGGCCTTCCTCGGCTACTTCGTCCTCAAGACCCGCACCGGACGCGGTATGCAGGCCACCGCGCAGGACCCGGACACCGCCAAGCTCATGGGCATCAACACCGACCGCATCATCACGGTCGCGTTCGCCCTCGGCGCCGTGTTCGCCGCCGTCGGAGCCGTCGCGTACGGCCTCAAGTACGGCGAGATCAACTACAAGATGGGCTTCCTGCTCGGCCTCAAGGCCTTCACCGCGGCCGTCCTCGGTGGCATCGGCAACATCTACGGCGCGATGATCGGCGGCCTCGTCCTCGGCCTCGCCGAGACCATGGCCACGGCCTACATCGCCGACATCCCCGGCTTCCACCAGCTGGGCGGTCAGACCTGGGGCAACACCTGGGCGTTCGTACTCCTCATCCTCGTGCTGCTCTTCCGGCCCCAGGGCCTGCTGGGCCAGCGCGTGGCGGACAGGGCGTGACAACCATGACGACCAACACCGCGGACATCCCGCAGACCGCCGCTGCCCGGGGCTTCGTTCCCCTCCCCGAGAAGGCCGGCCGCGCCCTCGCCACCGTCGGCGGCGCGCTCACCGCCCTCTCCGCCTTCCTCTCCTGGACCTGGACCGCCGCGTTCCCCGGGGACCTCACCTTCTACGGCTCCCCCGCGGGCCTGCAGTGGCTGGTCCTCGTCGGCGGCCTGATGACCGCCCTCTTCGGCCTCGCGTCGTACGGGGTCAAGGGCCTGGGCTGGCTCGCCCCGGCCGGTGCCGACGCGGCGATCAAGCTCTCCGCCCTCGCCGCCTTCGCCACCGCCTGGTACACGATCATCGCGATCATCAGCAAGCTCGGCCACCTCGTGGACCTGGAGCCCGGCGGCTTCTTCCTCGCGGTCGTCAGCCTGCTCGCCCTGGTGGGCGCCCTGGCGCTGCCCTTCGAGCGGGCGGTCCCCGAGATCCCCGACCCCGAGGACAGCGGCTGGGACAACTTCAAGCTGGACAGCCGCAACCAGTGGGCCAACGTCAAGGCCGCCTTCGCCAACGGGCCGGTCCGTCCGGCCAAGGAGCTGCCCGCCTACCTGGAGATCCTGCTCATCGCGGGCCTCCTGGGCGTCGCCCTCGGCGTCTTCACCTTCGGCATCGGCACCCCGTACCAGGAACTCTTCATCGGCTTCCTGATCACCGCGAGCTTCGGTTTCGCCGCGCTCAACAAGTCCGGCCTCATCGCCCGCTTCTCGGCGATCACCGGTCGCCACCGCAACGTCGCCCTCATCGGGGCGTTCGTCGCCGCCGCGGCCTTCCCCTTCACGCAGACCGACGACCAGTACGCGACCCTCGGCGTCAACATCCTCATCTTCGCCACCGTCGCCCTGGGCCTGAACATCGTCGTCGGCCTCACCGGTCTCCTCGACCTCGGTTACGTCGCCTTCCTCGGCGTCGGCGCCTACACCGCGGCCCTGGTCTCCGGTTCGCCCAACTCGCCCTTCGGCGTGCACCTGCCCTTCTGGGCCGCGCTCCTCATCGGCGCCGCCGCCTCGATGATCTTCGGCGTGCTGATCGGCGCCCCGACCCTGCGGCTGCGCGGCGACTACCTCGCCATCGTGACCCTCGGCTTCGGTGAGATCTTCCGGATCTCGATGAACAACCTCGACGGCATCTCCGGCCCGGACGTCACCAACGGTCCCAACGGCATCTCCTCGATCCCGAACGTGGACCTCTTCGGCTTCGACTTCGGCGCCGAACACACCATCGCCGGATTCACCATCGGCCGCTTCGCGAACTACTTCCTGCTGATGCTGATCATCACCCTCGTCGTGGTGTTGGTCTTCCGCCGCAGCTCGGAGTCCCGCATCGGGCGCGCCTGGGTCGCCATCCGCGAGGACGAGACCGCCGCCGAGGCCATGGGCATCAACGGCTTCCGCGTCAAGCTCATCGCCTTCGCCCTCGGCGCCACCCTGGCCGGTCTGGCCGGTGCCGTCCAGGCCCACGTCCAGTACACCGTGACGCCCGAGCAGTACGTCTTCGCCAACACGGTCCCGCCGAACTCCGCGTTCCTGCTCGCCGCCGTGGTCCTGGGCGGCATGGGAACGATCGCCGGTCCCCTCATCGGTGGCTCGCTGCTCTTCCTGCTGCCCAACAAGCTCCAGTTCATGGGCGACAAGCAGCTGCTCATCTTCGGGCTCGCGCTCATCGTCCTGATGCGCCTGCGCCCCGAAGGAATCATCCCCAACCGGCGCAACCAGCTCGAACTCCACGAGGACATGGAAGCGCCCACGGTCCTCGGCAAGGCAGGGGTCTGAACCCATGACGACCACCACCACCGATGCCCTCTCCGCCAGCACGGCGGAGACCGTCCTGGACGCGCGCGGCGTCACGATGCGCTTCGGCGGCCTCACGGCCGTCAAGAACGTCGACCTCACCGTGAAGGCCGGCGAGATCGTCGGACTCATCGGCCCCAACGGCGCGGGCAAGACCACCTTCTTCAACTGCCTCACCGGCCTCTACATCCCCACCGAGGGTGAAGTCCGGTACAAGGGCACGGTCCTGCCGCCCAAGTCGTACAAGGTCACCGCGGCCGGTATCGCCCGTACCTTCCAGAACATCCGTCTCTTCAACAACATGACGGTGTTGGAGAACGTGCTGGTCGGCCGGCACACCCGGACCAAGCAGGGACTGTGGTCCTCGCTGCTGCGGCTGCCCGGCTTCCACCGCGAGGAGGCCGCCAGCCGCGAGAGGGCCCTCGAACTCCTGGAGTTCATCGGTCTGGCCCACAAGGCCGAGCACCTCGCGCGCAACCTGCCCTACGGCGAGCAGCGCAAGCTGGAGATCGCCCGCGCCCTCGCGAGCGACCCCGGGCTGATCCTGCTCGACGAGCCCACCGCGGGCATGAACCCGCAGGAGACCCGGGCGACCGAAGAGCTGATCTTCGCGATCCGGGACCAGGGCATCGCCGTGCTCGTCATCGAGCACGACATGCGCTTCATCTTCAACCTCTGCGACCGCGTCGCCTGCCTCGTGCAGGGCGAGAAGCTCATCGAGGGCAGCGCGGCCGAGGTCCAGGGCGACGAGCGCGTCGTCGCCGCCTACCTGGGCGAGCCCTTCGAAGGCGCCCCCGGCGCCGAGGAAGTCGCCGAGGTCGAGGCCGCCGAGGCGCACAGCACCACCAGCACGGACGGAGAAGCCAAGTGACCGCACTCCTCGAGGTCGAGGACCTCCGGGTCGCCTACGGCAAGATCGAAGCCGTCAAGGGCATCTCGTTCAGCGTCGAGGCCGGACAGATCGTCACCCTCATCGGTACCAACGGTGCGGGCAAGACGACCACCCTGCGGACCCTGTCGGGCCTGATCAAGCCGCGCGGCGGCCAGATCCGCTTCAACGGCAAGTCGCTGAAGAAGACCCCCGCGCACGACATCGTCGCGCTCGGGCTCGCCCACTCCCCCGAGGGGCGGCACATCTTCCCGCGCATGACGATCGAGGACAACCTCCTCCTCGGCGCCTTCCTGAGCAAGGACAAGGAAGGCATCCAGAAGGACGTCCAGCGCGCCTACGAGCTGTTCCCCATCCTGGGCGAGCGGCGCAAGCAGGCCGCGGGCACCCTCTCGGGTGGCGAGCAGCAGATGTTGGCGATGGGCCGCGCGCTCATGTGCCGGCCGAAGCTGCTGATGCTGGACGAGCCGTCGATGGGCCTCTCGCCGATCATGATGCAGAAGATCATGGCGACCATCACCGAGCTGAAGGCGGCGGGCACCACGATCCTGCTGGTCGAGCAGAACGCGCAGGCCGCGCTCTCGCTCGCCGACCAGGGGCACGTCATGGAGATCGGCAAGATCGTCCTGTCGGGCCCGGGCCGCGAGCTGCTCGTCAACGAGGACGTCCGCAAGGCGTACCTCGGCGAGGACTGATCCGACCGACCTGACATACAACGCGGCCGGCCCGCCCCGATTTTCCGGGGCGGGCCGGCTGCGTTCGGTTGCGCTAGTCCTTGGCCGCCGCCGCGGCGTTCTTCTTCTCCTCGGCGTCCTCGATGACCGCCTCGGCGACCTGCTGCATCGACATGCGGCGGTCCATGGAGGTCTTCTGGATCCACCGGAAGGCGGCGGGCTCGGTCAGGCCGTACTGCGTCTGCAGGATGCTCTTGGCGCGGTCCACGAGCTTGCGGGTCTCCAGCCGGAGCGAGAGGTCGGCGACCTCCTTCTCCAGGGCGCGCAGCTCGGCGAAGCGGGACACGGCCATCTCGATGGCGGGGACCACGTCGCTCTTGGAGAACGGCTTGACCAGGTACGCCATGGCCCCCGCGTCCCGGGCCCGCTCGACGAGGTCGCGCTGCGAGAAGGCGGTGAGCATCAGGACCGGCGCGATCGACTCCTCGGCGATCACCTCGGCGGCGGAGATCCCGTCCAGGACGGGCATCTTCACGTCCAGGATGACGAGGTCGGGCCGGTGCTCGCGGGCCAGTTCCACGGCGCGCTGACCGTCCCCGGCCTCGCCGACGACGGCGTAGCCCTCCTCCTCCAGCATCTCTTTCAGGTCGAGCCGGATGAGCGCCTCGTCCTCGGCGATGACGACGCGGGTCGTCAGCGGCGGGACATGCGACTGGTCGGCGTCGACGGGTGTGGGCGACGACTCGTGCTCGGCGGTCACGGAGGGCTCCTCGTTGCGGGGCATAACAGCTCCCCTGAGCCTACCTAGCTCCTGTAAGGTGGTCTCGCGCAGGGTTCGTTGAGTCCTTCGTTTCGTAGGCCCCAGTACTCCAACTGGTCAGAGAGGCCGCTCTCAAACAGCGGACAGTGTGGGTTCGAATCCCACCTGGGGCACTTTCCTTACATTCCATGGTCGCGCGACTTCGCGGCCGTTAGCTCACACGAGCGAATTCGACCGCGCTGCCGGTCACTCTGGGCTGTTTCCCGCCCGCCTCCCCCTGCACGACTTCCTCGTGCGCCTCATTTCCCCGCCGCGATTCCGTGGAGCACCGCCGCCGCGTGGGCCGCACCCTCGGCGCGGGCGGGCGGGGCGCCCATGACGAGGAGCCGGTACCAGAAGGGGCCGAGGACGAGGTCCGCGGCGCTCTCGACGTCGGTCGCCGCGGGGATCTCCTCGCGCGCGACCGCGCGGGCGAGGAGGACGAGGACCAGCTCGCGCCGGGTACGGGCCCAGTCCCGGAAGGGCGCGGCGGAGCCGGGGTCGAGCTGGGCCTCGGCGGCGAGACCGGTGAGCGCGCGGGCCCGGACGGGGTCGGCGGCCGCGCCGTAGAGGTCGGCGAGGAACGCGGCGAGGTCACCCGCGAGGGAGCCCGTGTCGATCTCCGCCGCCCCGGAGGCGGGGTCGACGGCGGTTTCGGGGGCGGGATCGGGGCCGGGGGTGGGGACGTGGACGGAGGCGTCCATGACCAGCTCCGGCTTGCTCTTCCACCAGCGGTAGACCGTGCTCTTGGCGACATTGGCCCGCTTGGCGACGCCTTCGATGGTGAGCGCGCCGTAGCCGTTCTCCACGAGGAGGGCGGCGGTGGCCTCTAGGACGGATCGGTGGGCTTCCTCGTTGCGGAGGCGGCCGCCGGTGCGGGGGGTGGAGTTGGTTGACACGGCTTCACGATAGCCGCTACCGTTTATCGAAACGCTGCGTAGCGTTTCGATAAATGGTGAAGGTGTTCGGGGGGACAGTCATGAGTGGAAGCGTGATCGCTCAAGAGCATTGGTACGAGGCCACGGGCGAGGAGTTCGCCAGGGGCGGCCGGGAGGTGCGCATCCCCAACTTCCCGGCGGCCGACGCGTGGCTGGGCAGCGCGGAGGCGGCGGCGCGGCCGCGAGGGCCGCTGCTGCGGGGGCTGCGGGGTTGCCCGGAGCGGGCCACGGCGGCCGAGCGGGCGTGCGCCAGGATGGCGCCGGGGGCCGCTCCGGGCGGGCGGGGGTCCGCGGCATCCGCGCCGTTCTTCTCGGCGGAGCACAGAGGGGACCGCAGCCTGCGAGCCGCGGCCGGGGCCCTCCCCCGCATACGGGACTAGGGGGTGTCTGGCGGGCGCCGCGACGCCGCGGACATCCGTCGGACACCCCCCAGGTCAGGTCAGCGCGGGCTGGAGGCCGAGCCTGTGGAGGCGTCGAGCCGGGTCGGGCCGGCCTTGATGAGCACGGCGGCGAGCACGGCCGCGAGCAGGGTGGCGCCGCAGGCCCACCACAGGCCGGTCGTGTAGCCGGCGAGCAGCTCCGCACTGATCCGCCCGGACACCACCGACGCGTTGGCGCGCGCTTCCTGGATCCGGCTCGTGATCAGGGCGCTGAGCATGGCCGCGCCGATCGCCAGGCCCAGTTGCTGCGCCGCGCTGATGACTGCCGCGGCCCCGCCGGAGCGCTGCTCGGCGGCCTCGGTCGCCACGGCGAGGACCGCCGTGACGAACAGGCCGGAGCCGAGGCCCACGAGCAGGATGCCCGGCAGGACCAGCGAGACGTATCCGCTGTCGTGGGCGAGGGCCGCGAGCAGGGCCAGCCCGACGGCCGTGACGACCAGACCCGCGACGATCACCACGCGCGCTGCCGCCCGCCGCAGCAGCCGGGGGGCGATCTGCGTGGCGGCGATGACGTTCGCGCCGACCAGCGGCAGCAGGCGCAGCCCGGCTCCGAGTGGACGGCAGCCCTGTAGGGCCTGCAGGTAGAAGGTCAGGGCCACGAAGAGGGTGAAGAGACCGATGCCGGCCAGCGCCATGGCGAGGAAGGCGCCGACACGGTTGCGGTCCACGGGGAAGAGCGGGTTCGCCGCCCTGCTCTGCCACCACAGGAAGGCCACGAGCAGGAGGACGCCCCCGACGAGCAGGATCAGGACGAGAGGAGTCAGGACCCACCCGCTGGGCTGGTTGCCCAGCAGACCGTAGGACAGCGCGGCGAAGGCGGCCGAGCCGAGGAGCACGCCGAGCGGGTCCGGACGCGCCGCGGCGCCGCCCCGGCGGTCGTGCACCAGGGAGAGGACACCGACCAGGACGATCACGGAGAGGAGGACACCGGAGTAGAAGGACCAGCGCCAGCTCAGACTGTCGACGAGCCAGCCGTTCGCGCACAGCCCGAGCACCGAACCGCTGCCGACGACCGCGCCGTACACACCGAAGGCCCTGGCCCGCTCCTTCGGGTCGGTGAAGCCGTTGCCGACCACGGCGAGTGCGGAAGCCGTCAGCAGGGCGCCGAAGACGCCCTGGAGGGCGCGGGCCCACACCAGCACGTCGACGTCGGCGGCCGCGCCGCCGAGCCCGCAGGCCAGCGCGAAGCCGATCACGCCGACGATCAGCATCGGTTTGCGGCCCAGGAGGTCCGCGAGGTGTCCGCCGATCAGCAGCAGACAACCGAAGGCCAGGGCGTAGGCGTTGCCCAGGCCGTTCATCTCCTTGGTGGCCAGGTTCAGATGGGCCTGGATCGCCGGGAGCAGGAATCCGAAGCCCGCGACCTGGAACAGCACCATCAGCTGGGCCAGGGAGACGACCGCCAGGCCCCACCACCGCCGCGGGTGCGGGGGCTCGGGGGGCTGGGGCGAGCCCTGGGGGGCTGCCGGCCAGGCGCCGGGGAAGGGGCCCGGCGGCGGGCCGAAGCCCTGCCCGGGGATCAGCGGCGCAGGGGGCGTCGGGGCGTACGCGGGCGGCGGGGGCAGCTGTCGGGCCTGCTCCGGTGCTCCCGCGGACGGGACGCGGGGGTCCGTCCGCGCCTCGGACACCTCGGCGGCTTCGGCGCGGGCTCCGGCCGGGGCGAAGTCCAGGAGTTCGGCTGCGTGCCGGCCGAGTTGGGCCAGTACCGCGCCGGGCAGCCACTCCCCCTCCTGCTCGGCGGCCGTGCGCTCGGCCACCTCCTCGGGGGTGGGCCGCTGGGTCGGGTCCTTGTGCAGGCACGCGCGGACCAGCTCGACGAGCGAGTCCGGCACCCCGCTCAGGTCCGCCTCCTCCTCCGCGATCCGGAAGAGATGGGCGTTCAGCCCGGTGTCGGTCGCGCCGAAGAGCAGGCGCCCTGTGGCCGCGTAGACGAGGACGGCGCCCAGGCAGAAGACGTCGCTGGCGGGGGTGAGTTCGAGCCCGCGGACCTGTTCCGGCGACATGAAGCCGGGCGATCCGATCAGCATGCCGGTGTGCGTGTGCAGGCTGTCCCCGGCCAGGCTGTCCATGGCCCGCGCGATGCCGAAGTCGATGACGCGCGGGGCGTCGACGGTGACGAGGACGTTGGAGGGCTTGAGGTCCCGGTGGATCAGTCCGACCTCGTGCACCGCGCGCAGGGCCAGGGCCAGGCGGTTGGCGAGGGTGTGGACGGAGCGCTCCGGCAGCGGGCCGTAGTCCTTGGCGACCACGGTCTGCAGGTCGGGGCCCGGGATGTACTGGGTGGCGACCCACGGGATCGCGGCCTCGGGGTCGGCGTCGAGGACGGCCGCGGTCCAGCTGCCGCCCACCCGCCGCGCGGCGGCGACCTCGCGCGCGAAGCGCCGGCGGAATTCGGGGTGCCCGGCGAACTCGGCCTGCACGACCTTCACCGCCACGGTGCGCCCGCCCTCGGAGCGGCCCAGATAGACCAGGCCCATCCCGCCCGCGCCCAGCCGGGCGATCAGTCGGTAGGGCCCTATGCGGGTCGGGTCTTCGGCGTTCAGCTGGTCCACGGGAGAAAGATAGTCCAACTCTCCAACGGGGCAAGGCTTGTGGGGCGAACGCCCGCACCCGCCCGCGTCGCGGTCGGCGCCTCCCGCAGCCGTGACAGGGTGGACGGACAATGACGAACCGCGAACACTCCTCCGCCGTCCATCCCGCACCGTGGTCGCCTGCCGCCCCGGCCCACGGGGACCTCATCGCGGCGAAGACACTCGTCTACGACCCCTGTGGGTTCACCTGCTCGCAGCCGGTGCCCGAAGCCGAGGGCGCCGCTTACGCCGCCCACGAGTTCACCCTTGACGGCCTCGCCATCCGGTTTCGCGCGGCCAGGACGACCCCCACCAAGGTCGGGCAGTTCGTCACCGTCTGGAAGAGGTCCCCGGCAGGGCCCATCGAGCCCTTCGACACCACGGACCGCGTCGACCTCTTCGTCATCAGCGCCCGCGACCATCGGCACTTCGGCCAGTTCGTCTTTCCCGTGGACGCGCTCCGCCGCCACGGTGTCGTATCGGCGGACGGTTCCGGCGGGAAGAGAGCCTTCCGCGTCTACCCGCCCTGGGTGACCACCACCAACCGCCAGGCCGCCCGTGCGCAGGCGTGGCAGCTGGACTTCTTCCTGCACCTGCACCAGGACGGGCCCCTCGACCTGGCCCGCGCCCAAGGGCTCTACCACCGGCAGGTCGGCGCACACGACCGCTGAACCCGGCGCATCGTGGGGGTCCTAGGATCGGGCCATGGCCAGCGCATTGATCCTCATCGACCTGATGCCCCGCATCATCGCCCTTCCCCTCGCGCCGTACTCCGGCGAGGACGTGCTCGCGCGCTGCCGCGCCTTGGCCGAGGGGTTCCGGGCGGCCGGGCGGCCCGTGGTGCTGGTGCGGGTCGACCGCCCGGGAGTCGCCGAGCAGCCGCCGGGCAGCGGCTTCGCCGACGGGCTGGTGCGGGAGGGCGACGTCGTGTTGGTCAAGCGCACGGTCGGCGCCTTCTACGGCACCGGGTTGGACGAGCGGTTGCGCGCGCTCGGCGTGGACACCCTGGTGATGGCCGGGCTCGTCACGACGATGGGCGTCGAATCCACCGCCCGGGCCGCGTCCGACCACGGCTACGAGCTGGAGTTCGTGGCCGACGCGATGTCCGGACTGGCGGCGGACGAGCACGAGTTCGCCGTGCGGCGGACCTTCCCGCGCTTCGGCGAGGTGCGGAGCACCGCCGACTACCGCTGACCCGCCGACCCGCCGACCCGCTCGCTCCCGTCCCGCCGACCGCTCGGCCCCGCCCGCCGTGCCGACCGGGGCGGAGCGGGGCGGAGCGGGGCCGAGCGGGGCCGAGCGGGGCCGCGCCGGGCGTCAGCGGACGGCTTCGCCGATGTGGTGGATGCGGACGAGGTTGGTCGAGCCGGGGACGCCGGGGGGCGAACCGGCGGTGATCACGACCACGTCGCCGGGGACGCAGCGGCCGATCCGCAGCAGCTCCTCGTCGACCTGGGCGACCATCGCGTCCGTGGAGTCGACGTGCGGCCCGAGGAAGGTCTCCACGCCCCAGGTGAGGTTGAGCTGGGAGCGGGTCGCCTGGTCCGGGGTGAAGGCCAGCAGCGGGATGGGCGAGCGGTAGCGGGAGAGGCGGCGCACGGTGTCGCCGCTCTGCGTGAAGGCGACGAGGAACTTCGCCCCGAGGAAGTCGCCCATCTCCGCGGCGGCCCGGGCGACGGCCCCGCCCTGGGTGCGGGGCTTGTTCCGGTCGGTGAGCGGGGGCAGGCCCTTGGCGAGGATGTCCTCCTCGGCCGCCTCGACGATGCGGGCCATGGTGCGGACCGTCTCGATGGGGTACTTGCCGACGCTGGTCTCGCCGGAGAGCATGACGGCGTCGGTGCCGTCGATGACGGCGTTGGCGACGTCGGAGGCCTCCGCGCGGGTGGGCCGGGAGTTGTCGATCATCGAGTCGAGCATCTGGGTCGCGACGATGACCGGCTTGGCGTTGCGCTTGGCGAGCTTCACCGCGCGCTTCTGGACGATCGGGACCTGCTCCAGCGGCATTTCGACGCCGAGGTCGCCGCGGGCGACCATGATGCCGTCGAAGGCGGCGACGATGTCGTCGATGTTCTCGACGGCCTGCGGCTTCTCGATCTTGGCGATGACGGGGAGGCGGCGTCCCTCCTCGTCCATGACGCGGTGGACGTCCTCGATGTCGCGGCCGCTGCGGACGAAGGAGAGCGCGATGACGTCGGCGCCGGTGCGCAGGGCCCAGCGGAGGTCCTCGATGTCCTTCTCGGACAGGGCCGGGACGGAAACGGCGACGCCGGGGAGGTTCAGCCCCTTGTGGTCGGAGACCATGCCGCCCTCGACGACGAGGGTGCGGACGCGCGGGCCGTCGACCCCGGTGACTTCGAGGGTGACGCGGCCGTCGTCGACGAGGATGCGCTCGCCGGTGGTGACGTCGTGGGAGAGGCCCTTGTAGGTGGTGCCGCAGGTGTGGCGGTCGCCCTCGTGGTCCTCGACGGTGATCGTGAACTCGTCGCCGCGTTCAAGGAGTACGGGGCCTTCGCGGAAGCGGCCGAGGCGAATCTTCGGACCTTGAAGGTCGGCGAGGATTCCGACGCTGCGGCCGGTTTCGTCGGAAGCCTTGCGCACCCGGTGGTAACGCTCCTCGTGCTCGGCGTAGGTGCCGTGGCTGAGGTTGAAGCGGGCGATGTCCATTCCGGCTTCGACCAGGGCTTTGATCTGGTCGTATGAGTCGGTGGCGGGGCCCAGGGTACATACGATTTTCGCTCGGCGCATGGGCTGAGCGTATGCCCCTACCGGGGAGTAGAGAATTGGTTCCGGGTGTCCACTCAACAACCAGTGGGCAAAAGCTTGTTGACAATTATTGAATGTGCACGGGGGTGCTCTGATGAGCACCCCCGCACCGGTGGACACCCGGCGGTCGTACGGCCCTCAGAGCTGCGGCGCGGTCATCGTGAAGCGGGCGTTCACCTGGGCGTAGACGGTCTGCCGCTGCGGTTCGAGGTCGAGCGCGGGCGCGTGCTCCTCGGGGGCCCCGCCGTAGGCCATGGAGCGCATGGCGCCGCCGGGCGCCGCCATCAGTCGCGGCCCGGCGTCCTCGGCGCCGAGGTCGGCGAGTTCGACGAGGGCGGCGAGGCCCGCGCCGAGGGCCTCGGCGTACTCGCGGGCGCGCTTGACCGCTTCGAGGACGGCCTGGCGCCGCGCCCGGCCGTGGGCGGGCGAGTCGGGGCGCAGGGCCCACCAAGGTCCGTCCACACGGGTGAGTTCGAGGTCGGCGAGGCGGGTGGTGAGTTCGCCCAAAGCCGTGAAGTCCGAGAGTTCGGCGGTGATCACGACCCGTCCGTGGTAGGCCCGGACGCGTTCGCCCCGGCCCTGGCGGGTGAGTTCGGGAGTGATCGAGAAGGCACCGGTTTCGAGCTTCTCGACCTCGTCGCCGTAGCTCTTGACCAGGTCGAGGACCGCGTTGTTGCGCCGGGTGAGGTCTTCGAGGGCGCCCCGGCGGTCCACGCCGCGCGCGCTGACCGTGATGCCGATGCGGGCGATCTCGGGGTCCACCTCGATGCGGGCCTCGCCGCGGACGGCGACCCGCGGGACGTCGGGGGTGCCGTACGGCAGCGGGGTTCCCTGCGTCGGCGTGGCTGCGTAGGACTGGGGCGTTGCGTCGTCGTCGCTCATGGTTTCACTCTCGCACTGTCGCCCGTTCGGGGCTGGTCATCGGATCGAAACCTGACAGGGGTGTTGCCGACGACGTCGACGGGTCAGAATCTACGCGCGTTATCTACGCGCGTTGTTCACGCCTTACAAGGCACGCCTCACAAGGGGAGATGGCATGGCGTTCGACCGAAGGACGTTCCTGGGGACCACGGCCGCGACGGGAGCCGCGGTGGCGTTGACGGGGACCGCGGTCACCCCGGCGGCCGCCGCGCAGCAGCCCCGGCCGCCGCGCACCTACGCGTTCACCGTGATGGGGACGACCGACCTGCACGGCAACGTCTTCAACTGGGACTACTTCACGGACAAGGAGTTCGACGACAAGGCGCACAACGACGTCGGTCTGGCGAAGATCTCCACCCTGGTGAACCAGGTCCGCAAGGAGAAGGGCCGCCAGAACACCCTGTTGATCGACGCGGGCGACACGATCCAGGGCACCCAGCTGTCCTACTACTACGCCAAGGTGGACCCGATCACCGCGCGCCGCGGCCCCGTGCACCCGATGGCGCAGGCGATGAACGCGATCGGGTACGACGCGGCGGCGCTGGGCAACCACGAGTTCAATTACGGCATTCCGGTGCTGCGCAAGTTCGAGGAGCAGTGCGACTTCCCGCTGCTCGGGGCGAACGCGCTGGACGCGAAGACGCTGCGCCCGGCGTTCCCGCCGTACAGCATGCACCGCATCTGTACGCCGCACGGTCCGGACGTCAAGGTCGCGGTGCTGGGTCTGACCAACCCGGGCATAGCCATCTGGGACAAGGCCAACGTGCAGGGGAAGATGACCTTCCCGGGTCTGGAGGAGCAGGCGGCGAAGTACGTGCCGCGGCTGCGTTCGCTGGGCGCCGACGTCGTGATCGTCTCGGCGCACTCGGGTTCGAGCGGTACGTCGAGCTACGGCGACCAGCTCCCCCACATCGAGAACGCGGCCGGTCTGGTGGCCGAGCAGGTGCCGGGGATCGACGCGATCCTGGTGGGCCACGCGCACACGGAGATCCCCGAGTACCGGGTGAAGAACAAGGCGACCGGCAAGGACGTGGTGCTGTCCGAGCCGCTCAAGTGGGGCCAGCGCCTGACCCTGTTCGACTTCGAGCTGACCTGGGCGAAGGGCCGCTGGTCGGTGGCGAAGGTCGCGGCGCGGGTGCTGAACTCCAACACCGCGGTGGAGGACCCGAAGATCGTCCGGCTGCTGTCGGACGAGCACCGCAAGGTGGTGGCGTACGTCAACCAGGTGATCGGCACCTCGCTGCGGGCGATGTCCTCGGCGGAGGGCCCGTTCAAGGACGTGGCGATCATCGACCTGATCAGCCACGTGCAGGCGGAGACGGTGAAGACGGCGCTGACGGGCACGGAGTGGGCGGCGCTGCCGGTCCTCTCCCAGGCCTCGTGCTTCTCGCGCACGGCGGCGATCCCGGCCGGCCAGGTGACGATCAAGGACGCGGCGGGCCTGTACCCCTTCGAGAACACGCTGGAAGCGCGGCTGCTGACCGGCGCGCAGCTGAAGGACTACCTGGAGTTCTCGGCGAGGTACTACGCGCGGACGGCGCCGGGCGACCCGGTGGACCTCGCGAAGCTGACCAACGCGGAGAGCATCCCGGACTACAACTACGACGCGGTGTACGGCGTGAGCTACGACATCGACATCGCGCAGCCCGCCGGGTCCCGGATCACCGGGCTGTCCTTCCAGGGCAAGCCCGTCGACCCGGCGGCGCAGTTCGTGCTGGCGGTCAACAACTACCGGGCCTCGGGCGGCGGCAACTTCCCGCACGTGCCGAAGTCCAAGCAGCTGTGGGCCAACTCGGAGGAGATCCGCAACACCATCATCCAGTGGGTGAAGGCCAAGGGCACCGTCGACCCGGCGCAGTTCGCGGCGGTGGACTGGCGCCTGACGCGGGCCGGGGTGCCGGTCTTCTAGGCGGGAGCGGCGACCGGGCGGGCGGGGGCGGTGGTGCACGGGAGCACCGCCCCCGCCCCCGCTCAGGGGTGCTCGACGAGCGGCAGCAGTTCGCCGGGGACCCGCGGCCGGGCGGCCTCGCGCCGCTCCAGGCCGAAGGAGGTGAAGGCGGTGCGGGTCGGCTGGGGGTAGGGGTCCTTGCCGGTGAGCGTGTTGAGGATGGTGGCGCTGCGCCACGCGGCGAGCCCGAGGTCGGGCGCGCCGACGCCGTGGGTGTGCCGTTCGCCGTTCTGCACGAAGACGGTGCCGGTGACGGTGGGGTCGAGCTTCATCCGGAAGCGGTCGTCGATGCGCGGGCGGCCGGAGGAGTCCTTGCGCATGTACGGGTCGAGGCCGGCCAGGATCCTGCCGATCGGGCGTTCGCGGTAGCCGGTGGCGAGGACGACGGCGTCGGTGGTGAGCCGGGAGCGGGTGCCCTGCTGGGCGTGTTCGAGGTGGAGTTCGACCTTGGTGGTCGCGACCCGGCCCGCGGTGCGGACGCTGACTCCGGGGGTGAGGACGACGTCGGGCCAGCCGCCGTCCAGGGTGCGCCGGTAGAGCTCGTCGTGGATGGCGGCGATGGTGTCGGCGTCGATGCCCTTGTGGAGCTGCCACTGGGCGGGCAGCAGCTTGTCGCGCACGGCCTCGGGCAGGTCGTGGAAGTAGCGGGTGTAGTCGGGGGTGAAGTGTTCCAGGCCCAGCTTGGAGTACTCCATGGGCGCGAAGGACGGGGTGCGGGCGAGCCAGGTGAGGCGTTCGCGACCGGCGGGGCGGGCGCGCAGCAGGTCGAGGAAGACCTCGGCGCCGGACTGGCCGGAGCCGATGACGGTGACGTGGTCGGCCCCGAGGATCCGCTGCCGGTTGTCGAGGTATTCGGCGGAGTGCACGACGGGGACGGTCGGCGCTTCGGCGAGCGGGCGCAGCGGGTCGGGCACGTAGGGGGCGCTGCCGATGCCGAGGGCGAGGTTGCGGGTGTAGGTGCGGCCCAGGGCCTCGGCTTCGCCGTCGGCGTCGAGCTGGGTGAAGTCGACCTCGAAGAGGGCGCGTTCGGGGTTCCAGCGGACGGCGTCGACCTGGTGGCCGAAGTGCAGGCCGGGGAGCTGGCCGGCGACCCAGCGGCAGTAGGCGTCGTACTCGGCGCGCTGGATGTGGAAGCGCTCGGCGAAGTAGAAGGGGAAGAGGCGTTCCTTGTGCTTGAGGTAGTTCAGGAACGTCCAGGGGCTGGCGGGGTCGGCGAGGGTGACGAGGTCCGCGAGGAAGGGGACCTGGAGGGTCGCGCCGTCGATGAGGAGGCCGGGGTGCCAGCTGAAGTCGCGGCGCTGGTCGTAGAAGGCGGTGGCGAGACCGCCGGCGAACTCGTGTTGTTGCAGGCCCTGGGCGAGCGCGGCGAGGGAGAGGTTGAAGGGGCCGATGCCGATTCCGACGAGGTCATGGGGTGCTTCGAGTGGCGCGGTCATCGGTGGGTGCTGCCTTCCAGGAGGGTCAGGAGGGTGGCGAGGTCCCCTGTGGTGGTGTGGGGGTTGAGCAGGGTGGCTTTGAGCCAGAGGCGGCCGTCGGCGGTGGCCCGGCCCAGGACGGCGCGGCCGCCGTGGAGCAGGGTGCGGCGGGTGGCCGCGAGGGCGGCGTCGTCGGTGGGGACGGGACGGAAGAGGACGGTGCTGATGGTGGGCGGTGCGTGGAGTTCGAAGCCGGGGTGGGCGTCGATGAGGCGGGCGAGCTGCTGTGCGGCGGCGCAGGTCCCGTCGATCAGCCGGGCGAGGCCGTCGCGGCCGAGCGCGCGGAGGGTGACGGCGATCTTGAGGACGTCGGGGCGGCGGGTGGTGCGCAGGGAGCGGCCGAGCAGGTCGGGCAGGCCCGCCTCGGTGTCGTCGGTGGCGTTGAGGTAGTCGGCCTGGTGGGCGAGGGGGGTGAGCAGGGCGGCGTCGGGGACCGCGAGGAGCCCGGCCGCGACCGGCTGCCACCCGAGTTTGTGCAGGTCGAGGGTGAGGGAACGGGCCCGGTCGAGGCCGCTCAGGAGGGGCCGGTGACGGGGGCTGAGGGCGAGGGCGCCGCCGTAGGCGGCGTCGACGTGGAGGTCGGCGCCGTGCCGTGCGCACTGGTCGGCGAGGGCGTCGAGGGGGTCGATGAGCCCGGCGTCGGTGGTGCCCGCGGTGGCGGTGACGAGGAGGGGGCCGGGGCGGGTGCGCCGGGCCAGGGCGAGGGCGGCGTCGAGGTCCGCGGGGTGCAGGGTGCCGGTGGGGGTGGGGATCTCGACGGCCGGGGGGAGGCCGAGGAGCCAGGCGGAGCGCGGCACGGAGTGGTGGGCGTTGGCGCCGTGCAGGACGGTCAGGGGGCCGGCGGCGCGGTGGCGTTCGCGGGCCAGCAGCAGGGCGAGCTGGTTGGCCTCGGTGCCGCCGGTGGTGACGAGGGCGTCGGGGTGCGGGGCGTCCGGGTGCGGGGTGCCGTACAGCTCGGCGGCCAGGGCCCGGGTGACGAGGGCCTCGATCGCGGAGGCGGCGGGGGCCTGGTCCCAGGAGTCCAGCGAGGGGTTCAGCGCGCTGGCGGCGAGGTCGGCCGCGACGGCGACGGCGAGCGGCGGCCCGTGCAGGTGGGCCGCGCACAGCGGGTCGGCCGGGTCGGCGGCCCCCGCGGCGAGGACGTGGACGAGGGTGCGCAGCGCTTCGTGGTCGCCGCTGCCCCGCGCGGGCAGTACGTCGCCCAGTGCGGCGCGGACCCTGGCCGTGACGGCGTCGGGGCCGCCTGCGGGGAGGGGGCCGCCGCGGGCGGCGGCGCCGGTGGTGAGGGCGTCGAGGACGGTGTCGAGGAGGGGCCGCAGCGCGTCGGCGGCCCCGCTGCCGCCCGCGAGCGGGGGCAGCGGGGGCGGGGTGCCGTGCGGTGGGGTCGTGCGGATCGTCACGCGGGTCCTCACGGAAGCTGGGCGGGGCGCGGGGCGCGGCCCCGCCGGGCCCCCGCCCAGCACAACGATCCGACCCTAATGGGGTAACCGCCGGGGTTTGTCCGGTGGTTGTTTTTCAGCCGCTGCCCGGCAGGCCCCGAGCCGCCCCCCGGACTGCTCAGCCGGTGCGCACCCGCAGGGCGCGCGCGACGTCGTCGAGCTGGTCGACGAGCTTGCGCCGGAGCAGCGGGATGGGCTCGCCCCGCTCCAGGCACTCCTGGCCGGCGTCGAGGTTGTCCTGGTCGATGGCGTGGACGGGGAAGGCGTAGCGGCCGACGGCCGCGGCGATGGCGGGCCCGCGGCGGGCGGTGAGGGCGAGGGCCTCGGGGTAGAAGCGCGGCACGTAGGCGCGCAGGAGTTCGGCCTGTTCGGGCTGCCAGAAGCCCTGGGCGGTGGCGGAGAACAGGTAGTTGGACAGCGTGTCGTCGTGGAACATCCGCTGCCAGGCGGCTTCCTTGGTGTCCGCGTCGGGCAGGGCGGCCCGGCAGCGGGCGGCGCCCTCCTCGCCGGTGGCGCTGGGGTCGGCGGCGAGGGCGGCGTCGACGGCCCGCTCGTCGACGGCGCCGAGGGCGGCGAGCCGGGCGAGGATCCGCCAGCGCAGTTCGGGGTCGAGCTCGGGTCCGCCGGGGACGGTGCCGTCGGCGAGCCAGGCGGCGAGGGTGTCGGGCTGGGTGGCGCTGTCGATGAAGGTGCGGACGGCGGCGAGGCGCAGTCCCGGTTCCGCGCCGTCCTCGGTGCGCCGGATGAGGGCGCGGGTGAGGGAGGTGAGGGTGGTCAGCGCCCCGGCGCGGTCCTCGGCGGGGAGGTAGCGGTCGGCGATCTGGCCGCGGGCGAAGCCGAGGACGCTCTGGACGATGGCGAGGTCGTCCTCGTGCGGCAGGTGGGCGGCGGCCGCTCCGAGGTAGGCGGCGGGCGGGAGTTCCCCGTCGCGGACCATGTCGCGGGCGGCGTTCCAGATGATGCTGCGGGTGAGGGCGTCGGGGATGCCGGCCAGGGCGCGCAGCGCGGTGTCCCAGGAGCCGGGGTCGAGGCGGACCTTGGCGTAGCTGAGGTCGCCGTCGTTGAGGAGGAGGAGCGCGGGGCGGGGCCCGACGCCGGAGATGACCTCGCTGGTGGGCAGGTCGAGGTCGAGCAGGAGGCGCTGTTCGAGGCGGCCGTCCTCGCCGGGCACGTCGTCGTAGGCGCCGACGGCGATGTGGTGGGGGCGGCTGCCGCGGCGCTCGACGGTGAGGGTCCACCCGTCGGCGTCGTCCTCGATGTGCGGGGTGAGGGTGTCGATGCCGGTGGTGCGCAGCCAGGTGTCGGCCCAGGCGTGGACGTCGCGCCCGGTGTGGGCGGCGAGGGATTCCACGAAGTCGGCGAGGGAGGCGTTGGCGAACTTGTGCCGCTGGAAGTGGGTGTTGATGCCGGCGAGGAAGTCCTTCTCGCCGAGCCAGGCGACGAGTTGGCGCAGCGCGGAGGCGCCCTTGGCGTAGGAGATCCCGTCGAAGTTGAGGAGCGCGGACGCGGTGTCGGGGACGGCCTCGGGGTCGGGGGCGACGGGGTGGGTGGAGGGCCACTGGTCGGCGTCGTAGCCCCAGGCCTTGCGGGCGAGGCCGAAGTCGGTCCAGGCGCCGGTGAAGCGGGTGGCCTCGGTGAGGATCTGGTAGCCCATGTACTCGGCGAAGGACTCGTTCAGCCAGATGTCGTCCCACCAGCGCAGGGTGACGAGGTCGCCGAACCACATGTGGGCCATCTCGTGGGCGATGACCACGGCGCGCCACTGGCGTTCGGTGTCGGTGACGGCGGAGCGGTAGATGTACTCGTCGCGGAAGGTGACCAGGCCCGGGTTCTCCATGGCGCCCGCGTTGAACTCGGGGACGAACGCCTGGTCGTAGGAGTCGAAGGGGTAGGGCTCGGTGAACTTCTCGTGGTAGCGGTCGTAGCAGTCCGTGGTGATGCCGAGGATCTCCTCGGCGTCGGCGTCCAGGTACGGGGCGAGGGAGCGGCGGCAGTGCACGGCGAAGGGCAGCCCGGCGTGCTCGGTGCGGATCGTGTGCCAGGGGCCGGCGGCGACCGCCGCGAGGTAGGTGGAGATGAGGGGGGTGGGGGCGGAGCGCCAGATGCCGGCGCCGTCCGCCTGGCGCTGACCGGTGCGCTCGGTGGTCCCGTTGGCGATGACGCTCCAGTGGGCGGGCGCGGTGACGGTGAACTCGAAGACGGCCTTGAGGTCGGGCTGGTCGAAGGCGGGCAGCACGCGCTGCACGTCGTCCAGGAACATCTGGCTGTAGACGTACGTCTCGCCGTCCGCGGGGTCGGTGAAGCGGTGGAGTCCTTCGCCGGTGCGCGAGTACCGCATCGACGCCTCGACGCGCAGCTCGTGCGGGCCCTCGGTGAGCCCGGTGAGCGGGAGCCGGTCGCCGGCCAGTGCGCCGGGGTCGAGCGGGGTGCCGTCGAGCGTGGCGGAGCGCAGTTCCTCCGGCTTCAGCTCCACGAAGGTGTCACCGGCGGCTTTGGCGCTGAACCGGATGACGGTGGTGGAGTCGAAGGTGTCCTCGTCCCCGGTGAGGTCGAGGGCGACGACGTAGTGGTGGACGTCGAGGAGGGCGGCTCGGGTCTGCGCTTCGTTGCGCGTCAGTGCGGACATGCCCCCATGCTGCCAAAGGGGCGGCGCGCACCGAAGGGCCGGCGGCCGGGGCCCGCTGCGGGATCCGCTCCGGGATCCGCCGGACGCCCCGCGGCCGTCTCCCAGCCACGTCGCGGCCACGTCGCGGCCACCGGACGGCTACGCGTCGGGGTCTTCGGCCGCGGCGATCGTCTCGTGGTGGCGGATCACCTCGGCGATGATGAAGTTGAGGAGCTTCTCGGCGAAGGCCGGGTCGAGCTTGGCGTTCTCGGCGAGCTGGCGGAGCCGGGCGATCTGGCTGGCCTCGCGGTTCGGGTCGGCCGGGGGCAGCTGGTGCTTGGCCTTGAGGTGGCCGACCTGCTGGGTGCACTTGAAGCGCTCGGCGAGCATGTGCACGACGGCCGCGTCGATGTTGTCGATGCTGTCCCGCAGTCGGGCCAGTTCCTCGCGGACGTTCTCGTCGATGTGGCTGTTCGTCATGGTTCCCGAGCTTACGTGGCTGGTGGGGCGGGGTCTTCGGCCGCTCGGCCAGTGAGACGGCTGGCGAAGGGGAGGATCGCGGTGACGATCCAGCCGCCCTCGGGGGCGGGTCCGGCGCTGAGGGTGCCGCCCATGGCCTCGGCGCGTTCGGTCATCCCGGCGAGGCCGTAGCCGCCGCCGCGGGCCTGTTCGGAGAGCTTGGCGGGGCGTCCGCCGTCGTCGGCGACGCGGACCTCGAGGCCGGTGGCGACGATGCGCAGGCCGATGCGGACGGCGGTGGCGGTGGCCGCGTGCTTGCCGATGTTGGTGAGGGCTTCGAGGACGATGCGGTGGGCGGCGGCGGCGACGTCGCCGGGCAGGGTGTCGGCGAGGCCCGCTTCGACGTAGAGGACGACGGGCGGTCCGGTGACGGAGAACCGGGTGGTCAGGTCGCGGATCTCCTCCAGACCGGCGATGGGTGCGGTGCCCGGGCCCACGTCGTCCTCGCGCAGGACCTTGACCAGGCGGCGCATGGAGCCGAGCGCCTCTCCCCCGGCGGTCTCGATCCGGCCGAAGATCTCGTTGGCGCGTTCGGCGGAGACGTTCGTGAAACGGGCGGCGCGGGCCTCGACGACGATGCCGGTGACGTGGTGGGCGACGAGGTCGTGGAGTTCGCGGGCGAGTTCGAGGCGTTCGGCGGTGCGCACGGCCCGCACCTCGCGGCGGCGCTGGACGGCCTGCAGGCGCAGCAGCAGCGAGTAGGCGGTGACGACGACGGTCAGGACGGAGAAGAGCAGGGTGAAGCGGCCGGGGTCGGAGTCCCGGACGGGGACGGCCATGCAGCCCAGGCCCAGGATCGGGCCGAGGACGGCCGCGGTGCGGGCGGGCGTGCGCAGGAGCACCCCGCTGAGCAGGACGAGCAGGGCTATGGCCTCGCCCGCGCCCCAGACCACGATGGGGTGGTTGACGAAGATCAGGAAGGCGGTGGCGGACCAGGTGACGGCGGCCGCGAACCAGGCGCGGGCGACCAGCCCGAGCCGGGGCCAGGGCGCGGCGGCGAGGCAGACCAGGACGCCGGAGACCAGGATGACGGCGTGCGGGACGGTGGGCTGCCGGGCCAGCACGGCCCCCTCGAAGCTGACGAGGGCGAGGAGCAGCAGGATGAGGGAGACCCTGATCCGATCGGCGCCGTGCGGGTGCCGTCGCGCCCAACTGGCCAGCGGGCTCACCTCGGGCCCCCGCGCGGGGACCCGGCGGGAGCGGGCTTCGGTGGTGCCGCGGTCACGTCGAGCTCGCCGCCAGGCCGCTCTCCCAGGCCCAGGCGGCGATCTCGACGCGGTTGCGGGCGTCGAGCTTGGCCTGGACGTTCGCCAGGTGGGTCTTCACGGTGGAGAGGGACACGTACAGCTCGGCGGCGATCTCGGCGTTGGTCATGCCGCGGGCGAGGCACCGTACGACGTCCACCTCGCGCTCGGTGAGCGGTTCGGCGGGGCGCCGTGCGGCCACGGCCGCGGGGGTGCGGGTGGCCATCTCGCGCAGCAGCCGCACGGTGATGGCCGGTGAGACGAGCGAGTCGCCCACGGCCGCGGCGCGGACCGCTTCAACCAGCATGGCCGGACTCGCGTCCTTGAGGAGGAAGCCCGAGGCGCCGCCGTGGAGCGCCGCGTGGACGTACTCGTCGAGGTCGAAGGTGGTGACGATGACGATGCGCGGTTTGTCCCGTCCGGCGAGCCGCCGGGTGACTTCGAGGCCGTCCAGGCGGGGCATGCGGATGTCGAGGAGGAGGACGTCGGGGCGGTGCTGCTCGACCGCGACGAGGGCGGCCTCCCCGTCGACGACGTCGGCGAGCACCTCGATGTCGCTCTGGCTCTCCAGGATCATCCGGAATCCGGTTCTGACCATCTCCTGGTCGTCCGCGATGACCACGCTGATCGCCATGCGTTGCCTGCCCCACTGTCGCCCGTCGCCCTTGGACCCTTCCCATGGGACCGGCGCGCGGGTCGGACCGCAACCGCACGGCGGACCGCGGAGAGGGGACCGCGGCGCAGGGACAGTACTGTGCCAGCCTCGCGGTACTGTCACCGACCTTACGTACATTCGGGGCGTAACGCCTCGTCCTTCCGGCCGCATCCCGCACGGCCGGAAGGACGAGAGCTGCGGGTCAGAGGCCGGCGGCCGCCGTCCGGATGGCGTTGGCGAAGGTGGACACCTCGCTGTAGACGCCGGGCAGGCCCGGGCGGGCACAGCCCTCGCCCCAGCTGACGATGCCGACCTGGATCCAGGCTCCGGCGTCGTCACGCCGGAACATGGGGCCGCCGGAGTCGCCCTGACAGGTGTCGACGCCGCCCTGGTCGAAGCCGGCGCATATCTCGTCGCCGGGGACCAGCTGACTGCCGTAGGCGGCCTTGCAGGCGGCGTCCGAGACGAAGGGGACGGTGGCCTTCAGCAGGTAGCGCTGCTGGCCGCCGCCCTCGCGGGCGGCGCCCCAGCCCGCGACGGTGAAGGTGCCGTTGTTGTAGGCGGTGGTGTCGGCGATCTTGAGCGTGGGCAGGTTGATCGGCTTGGCCAGCTTGATCAGGGCCCAGTCCTTGCCCTGCCCGTTGTAGCCGGGCGCCTGGAGCACCTTGGTGGACTTGACCTTGATGGCGCTGGAGCTGTTGAGGTCGACGACGCCGGCGGTGGCGGTGATGGAGGTGTTGTTGCCGGAGCCGTTGACGCAGTGGGCCGCGGTCAGCACGATCTGGGAGCTGTAGAGGGCGCCGCCGCAGCCCATGGAGAGGCGGACCATGAAGGGGAACTCGCCCTGGGCGGCGCGGGTGCCGCCGACCACCGGGGTCGGGTCGGCGCTGGCGGAGCCGGGCTGGAGGCTGACGGCCGCGAGGGCGACCGCCGCGACGGCGAGGGCGCTGCGGATCGGACGGGTGGCACGGCGGGTGACGCTCTTGGGGTGCAACACAGTCGGCACGCTGCCTTTCGTGGGGGGTGGGGCGGTGCGTGGGTGCGTCGCGCACGCCGCCGCGGGGACGGCGGACGTGACGGGTCCATGTCACATTGAGCGCCGCGCGGGCACAAGGACGCCGATTCGGCCAAGGTCACTCAGGACGCACGCCCCGAGGGGGACGGATGACGCACGCAGGCGGCCGGCACAGCCCGGTCGAGCACGGGTTCCCGCACCTCGCCACGGTCCGCGCCGCCCTCACCGCGCTGCACCGGCGGCTGTCGACCGACGGCGTCCGCTCCTACGCGGCGAGCTTCGCCCCCGCCGACGCGGCCTTCCCCGACGATGACGACCTGCACCTCGGCGCGCAGCGGGTGGCCTCCGCGATGGTGCGCCACCTGCGGCTCCCCGACGCCCGGATGATCATCAGCTTCCGGGCGATGGAGCACGCGGCCACCGTCGAGCTGGCCGCCGGGCCCGAGTACTTCGTCGAGGTCAACGACCGCTTCCGCACGCACCGGCGCGATCTGGCCGCCGCCCTGGCCCACGAGGTCACGCACGTCCTGCTGCACCGGCTGGACCTCGACTTCCCCACCACCGCCGAGACCGAGATCCTCACCGACACCGCCGCCGCCTACCTCGGCGCGGGCTGGCTGCTGCTGGACGCCTACCGCGAGGACGCGCTCACCCACCAGAAGCTCGGCTACCTGACCCCGGAGGAGTTCGGGTACGTCCTGGCCAAGCGCGGGGAGCTGCTGGGCGAGGACCTCTCCACCTGGTTCACCAGCCCCCAGGCGTACGAGGCCTACGTGCGCGGACGCGAGCTGGCCCGCCGGGACCTGCGCCGGGCCCCGCTGGCCGCGGCGGGCCTGCTGGAGCGGCGGCGCTACGCGAAGGACCGCCGCGCCGGGGCCGCCGACCCGGAGCGGGGGCCGACGTACCGCTTCGAGCCCGGCCCCTCGGGCCAACGGGTCAGCTTCCCCTGCCCGACCTGCGGACAGCGCCTGCGCGTCCCCGTCCGCGGACGCCTACGAGCACGCTGCGCACTGTGCCGCACCGAGCTGGAGTGCGACACCTGACCCCCCTCACCCCCACAACTGGCCGACCAATTCCAGCCTCGCCCGGGGGCCCCTCCCAGCGGTAGCTGGGGGAGTTTGAGGCGCCGCCGGAGGCCGGGACCGCCGCACCCGGCCGACCACATCCAGCCCCGCCGGCGTTTGAGGCGCCGCCGGAGGCAAGAAGCCCCGCCGGAGGCCGGGGCCCTCACAGGCCGCCCCCGCACCCCCCGCACCCGCCCCCGCACCCGGCACCGCAGCCCCCGGGTCCGTACCCGCCGTCGCCGCCCCCGCCCCCGCCACCGGAGGAGCCGCCGAAGACCAACATGCCGCTGATCATCGTGATCGTGGTCGGGACGGACGCGCCGAACCCGATGATCTTCCCGCCCCCGCCGAAGGCGTCCCGCGCGTGCCCCATGTCCGGATCGAACCAGACCCACGCGAGCGCGCCCCACGTCCCCAGGCACAGCACCGTACAAACGGTGATCCAGACCCCTAATCGACTCATGTCCCGGTTCGTGCCCTGCCGCCCGCGCCGGAATACCCGGCTCCGGCCACCCCTCACGCGTCCGAGCACCCGCAGCCGCAGCCGTCGCCGCCGCCCCCGCAGCCGTCGCCGTCCTCGTCGCGGGGCCCCCTCAGGGGCGCGCTGCCCCGGCCCCGGTTCGTCAGCCAGCCCAGCACGAAGAAGGCGACGAACGACGCCAGAACGCCGCCCACGATGATGGCGTTCGTACTCATGCGCCGGGTGTGCCCGGCCGCACCGGCCGGAACACCCCCCTCCGCGAGAGTCGCCCGACTAGGACAACTCCTTCGCGATGGCGTTGACCGCCGCCCAACCGAAGGCCATGGCCGGGCCGATGGTCGCGCCGGGCCCCGGGTACGTCTCCCCCATCACCGCGGCCGAGCAGTTCCCCGAGGCGTAGAGCCCGGGGACGGGCGCGCCGTCCTCGCGCAGCACCCGGCCGTCCCCGTCCGTCACCAGGCCGCCCTTGGTGCCGATGTCCCCCGGGTGGACCGGGACGGCGTAGAAGGGGCCCTTGTCGATCGGCGCCAGGTTGGGGTTGGCGAGCGTGGGGTCGCCGTAGTAGCGGTCGTAGGCGCTCTCCCCGCGCCCGAAGTCCTCGTCCCGCCCCGCCCGCGCGAAGGCGTTGAAGCGGTGGATCGCGGCGGGCAGGCCCGGGGCGGAGATCCGCCGGGCCAACTCCTCGACCGTGGCGGCCCGTCGCACGAAACCGCTCTCCAGCCACCGCTTGGGGAAGGGCTGGCCGGGGAAGAGCCCCGCGAAGAGGTAGCGCGCCTTGGAGCGGGCGTCCAGGACCAACCACGACGGCACGGTCGTCGCGTCCGGCCGGTCCGCCGCGTACATCCGGTCCACGAACGCGTGGTAGGGCGCGGCCTCGTTGGCGTACCGCTCCCCCGCCGCGTTCACGATCACCATGCCCGGGATGCCCCGGTCGGCGACCAGGAAGAAGGGCCGCTCCCCCGGCGGGCACAGCGAGGGCGCGCCCCACACCTTGTCCAACAGGTCGGTGGCGGCGCCCAGTTCCTCGCCCAGCCGCAGCGCGTCCCCGGTCTGCCCCGCCGAGGCGTGGGTCCAGGCGGTGGAGGTGGGCCCGGGCAGGTGCTTCTCGCGCAGCCCCTGGTCGTGCGAGAAGCCGCCGGAGGCCAGCACCACCCCGCCGCGCGCCCGTACGGTGACCTCGCGCCCGTCGTGCGTGCAGCGGATCCCGGTGACCGCTCCGTCCTCGGTGATCAGGCCGGTCAGCGGGGCGGACAGCCACAGCTCGCCGCCGAGCCGGTCCAGCGACAGCCGCAGCCGGGCGATCAGCGCCTCGCCGAGCGAGAGCAGCGTGCGCCCGCTCACCAGGGCCTTCACCGCGCGGGCGGCCACGCGCAGCGAGGCCCGGCGGCCGGCCCAGGTGCGGGCGACCATGTTCAGGAAGCGGAAGTCGTAGGAGGTCATGGTCAGCCCGTACGTCGGTAGGCCCGCGCGCCGCATGTCGTGGCGCAGCGCCCCCAGCCGCTTGAAGTCCACGATCCGGGGCTCGACGGAGCGCCCGCGGGGCATCCCGCCCGGCGCCTCGGGGAAGTAGTCCGGGTAGCCGGGGGTGTACATGAAGCGGACCGCGGTGCGCTCGTGGAACTCGCGCACCATGCGCGGCCCGTGCTCCAGGTAGGCGTCCTTGCGGGCGGCCGGGACCCGGTCGCCGACGGTGGCGTCGAGGTAGGTGCGGGCCCGCTCCCGGGTGTCGCCGAGGCCCGCCGCGTCGAGGTGGAGGTTGCCGGGGACCCAGATCGCGCCGCCGGACAGGGCGGTGGAGCCGCCGTACGCGTCGGTCTTCTCCACGACGAGGACGCTCAGGCCGCGCAGCCGGGCGGTGACGGCGGCGGCCAGTCCGGCCGCGCCGGACCCGACCACGACGACGTCGTACGCGTGCGCGTGCGCGCTGGGGGTGGTGTCGGTCATCCGAAGGCTCCGGTGGCGTAGTCGCTGCGGAAGTACAGCAGGGGCGATCCACCCTCGCGGGCGGTCAGTTCCAGGACCCGGGCGGTGACGAGGTAGTGGTCACCGGCTTCGTGGACCTCCTCCAGGGCGCAGTCGGCGGTGGCCAGCGCCCCGGCGATGCGGACCGCGCCGTGCGCCGAGGGCTCCCAGTCCACCTCGGCGAACTTCTGCGCGCCGCGCCGCCCGAGGGCCTCGCACACCGGGCGGTGTTCCTCGGCGAGGATGCTGACCCCGAAGCGTGCGGCGGCCCGGACCGCGGGCCAGCTGGTGGATCCCTTGCCGACGCAGAGCAGGACGAGCGGCGGGTCGAGGGAGAGGGAGGCGAAGGACTGGCAGGCCAGTCCGGCCGGGCGGCCGTCGCCGTCGAGGGCGGCGACCACGGTGATGCCGGAGGCGAAGGCCCCGAGCACCTCGCGGAAGGCGGCGGGGTCGATGCCCGCTCCTCGGTCGGCGCGCGCGGTCAGCCGTTCCACTGGTGGCCCCAGAGGCTGTCCGAGGTGATCTCCTTGGCGGTCCAGGTGGCGGGGTCGACGAGGAGCCCGTCCCAGCCGTACTCGACCTGGAAACCGCCGGGGGCCTGGGCGTAGAAGGAGACCATGCGGTCGTTGGAGTGCCGACCGAGGGTGGAGGCGATGGGTATCCCGGCCCGGTTCATCCGGTCCAGGCAGTAGCCGACGTCGTCGAGGGTCTCCAGCTCGACCATGAAGTGGACGATGCCGGGCGGCAGCGCCCCGGGGTAGAGGCCGAGGCTGTGGTGGCGGCGGTTGGGGCTGAGGAAGTGCATCCAGTGGAAGTCCTGGCCCGGCGCGCCCGTGGGCACGGCGACCGGGGGCAGCCGCATCGAGTCGCGCAGCTGGAAGCCGAGCAGGTCCTCGTAGAAGCGCAGGGTGGCCTCGGTGTCGGGAGCGGGCAGCACCACGTGGCCGAGGCCGAGGTCCGCCCCGTCCGGCCCCGTGGTCACGAAGCGGTTGCCGTAGCGGGCGGGCAGCGGGCCGTGGTCCTGGGCCTGGCCCCAGTAGATCTCCAGCGGGTTGCCGCTGGGGTCCTCGCAGTGGATCAGGCCCCGCACCCGCCGGTCCGCGAGGGTGGCCGCGTCGCCCTCCTTGACCGGGAGGCCGGCGGCTTCCAGCTCGGCGGCCGCGTCCTCCAGGGCGCGGGCGCCCGCGACCTCGAAGCCCGCCGCGAGCAGCCGGTCCTGCTGCCCTGCGACGAACTGGAAGCGGTGTGTCCGGTCGTCGATGCGCACGTTGAGGAGGGTGTCCGTACTGCCGGTGGCCTCGGCCATCCCGAGGACGTCGAGGGCGTACGTGCGCCAGGCGGCGAGGTCGGCGGTCTCGATGCGGAGGTAGCCGAGTGCGCGGATGTCCATCGTGGCCCCTAGTGGAGGAAGAAGTCGGTGGCGAGGCGGTTGAACTCGTCGGCGGCCTCGGTCTGCGCCCAGTGGCCGCAGTGCGGGAAGACGTGCAGGCGGGCGTCCGGGATGGTCTTGAGCGCGAGGAAGGCGCCGTCGACCGGATTGACCCGGTCCTCGCGGCCCCAGGTCAGCAGCACGGGGCAGCTGATCCGGTGCGCCTCGCGCCAGAGCATGGCGGCCTCGGGCCAGCGGGCGAAGGCGGCGCCCATCCGGGCGTTGCCGAGGCGGGTTTCGGGGTCCATCGCCTGGGCGTAGCGCTCCTCGACGAGCGCGTCGGTGACGAGCGCCGGGTCGTGGACCAGGCAGGTGAGGAAGGCCCGCATCTGCGCGCGGGTCGGCTCGGGCGCGGAGCTGAACTCGAAGAGCCGCTTCAGGCCTTCGGTGGGGTCGGCGCAGAAGAGGTTGAGGGAGATCCCGCCGGGTCCCATCAGGAGCAGCTTGGCCACCCGGTCGGGGTGGTCGAGGGCGAGCCGGGTGGCGGTTCCGCCGCCGAGCGAGTTGCCGATGAAGTGGGCGCGCTCGATGCCGAGTTCGTCCATGAGGGCGACGACGGCGCCCGCGCTGTGGGAGAAGTAGTCGCGCTCGGGGGCGCGCTTGTCGGAGCGGCCGTAGCAGGGCTGGTCGACGAGCAGGGTGCGCAAGTGCCGTGCGAAATGGGGCAGGTTGGGCCCGAAGTTGGACCAGCCCGAGGCGCCGGGGCCGCCCCCGTGCAGCATGATCAGGACGGGCGCGTCGGGGGCGTCGGGGCCGGCCTCGTGGAAGTGGAGGCTCAGCCCGCCCGCCGCGCGCGTGCGCGAGGTGCTCTCGTAGGTCGGGATCGTCATGCTCACAGCATCGTGTCCTGGATGTCGAGGCCGAGGGCGCTCTGGCCGAAGAGGACGAGGGCCCGCTCGGGGTCGTTGGCCGCGTGCCCGCGGCCGGTGTGGACGTCGCGCCAGGCCCGCTGGACGGCGCCGGGTCCGGTGCGCATGGCGCTGCCGCCCGCGTTCTCCATCAGGAGGTCCACGGCGGCCACGCAGCGCTCGGTGGCGAGGACCTGGTCGCGCCGGGTGCGGGCGCGCAGCGCCAGCGGCAGTTCCGTGCCGCGCTCGGCCAGGTCGTACAGCTCGGCGATGTTGCGCCGGAGCTGGAGCCAGGAGGCGTCCACGTCGCTGGCGGCGCGGGCGATGCGGACCTGGGCGAAGGGGTCCTCGGCGACCTGCTGGCCGTAGGAGATCCGGAAGCGTTCGCGGGTGGCGGCGACGTGGGCCTCGTAGGCCCCTTCGGCGATGCCGACGATGGGCGCGGAGATGGTGGTGGTGAAGACGGAGGCGTAGGGCAGCCGGTAGACGGGCTCCGGGTTGACCGCGTGGCCGGGCACCTGGAGGGCGGTGACCGGGCCGAAGCTGAGCGCGCGGTGCTCGGGGACGAAGACGTCCTCGACGACGATGTCGTTGGAGCCGGAGCCGCGCAGGCCGACGGTGTCCCAGACCTCGTCGATCCGGTACTGGGCGCGCGGGACCAGGAAGGTCCGCATGTCCACGGGACGGCCCTCGGCGTCGGTGACCAGGCCGCCGAGCAGGGCCCAGTCGGCGTGGTCGCAGCCGGAGGAGAAGTGCCAGCGGCCGCTGATCGTGAAGCCGCCCTCGACGGGGGCGACCTTGCCGGTGGGGGCGTAGGAGGAGCAGATCCGGGCGGCCCGGTCCGGGCCCCAGACCTCCTCCTGGGCGCGGGGGTCGTAGAGCGCCACGTGCCAGGGGTGGACGCCGAGGACGGAGGACACCCAGCCGGTGGACCCGCAGGCCTTGGCCACCTCCTTGACGGCGGCGTAGAAGACGCCGGGGTGCGCGGCGTACCCGCCGTAGGCGCGGGGTTGGAGGAGCCGGAAGAAGCCGGTGGCCTCCAGCTCCTTGACGTTCGCTTCGGGGACCTTCCGCAGGGCCTCGGCCTCGGCGGCGCGCTCGCGCAGGGCGGGGGCGAGGTCGCGGACGGCCGCGAGGACCTCTTCGTCGCTCATGGTGTCCCCATTTCTCTGGTGCTCCGGATGTCACGGGTGCTCCGGAGTTCCGGTGGTGCTCCGGATCGGATGGCGAGGAACGTACGCCGGGGCCCGAGCGGCACGGAACGCGCGCTTCCCACTGAGCGGGAAGGCCGAAGATGACTGCCCGAAGTATTACTGATTGAAATATCTGCTTCCGGGACCTTCCCCGCGTCCGGGGGCCCGTGGCAGGGTCGCCCCAACGCCTCACGCAGGCCTCACGCAGGGGGTTCCTCGTGCTCGATCAGGTCATGGAGACCGACCCGGCGCCGCTGTCGCTGCTGGAGAAGGCGGCGCGGGTGCTGGGCGCCTTCGACGGTCCGCGGCCCCGGCTCTCGCTCACCGAGGTCGTGCGCCGCTCCGGCATCCCGCGCTCCTCCGCGCACCGCATCCTCGACCAGCTGGTGGGGCTGCGGTGGCTGGACCGGGAGGGCCGGGACTACCGGATGGGCATGCGGATGCTGGAGCTGGGCGCGCTCGCCTCCCACCACAACCGGCTGCGCCGGGCCGCCCTGCCGCTGCTGCACGCGCTGCACGAGCGGACCGGGCAGGTCGTGCACCTGTCGGTGCTCGACGGCGCCGAGGTGGTGTGCCTGGAGCGGATCGGCGCCGCGGTGGCCACGGGCGTGCCCTCGCGGGTCGGCGGGCGGCTGCCCGCGCACTGCACCGCCTCCGGCAGGGCCCTCCTCGCCTTCGGCGACCCGGGCGCCCTGGAGCACGTACTGGCACAGGGCCTGCGCCCGCGCACCGCGCACACCCTGACCCGACCGGCCGCGCTGCGCGCGGAGCTGGCGGCGGTCCGCGAGCGCGGGCTGGCCCACGACCGGGAGGAGACCTTCCGCGGGATCTCCTGCGTGGCCGCGCCGCTGCGGGGTGCCGGGCTCGCGGTGGCCGCGGTCTCGGTGTCCGCGCCGTCCCCGGCGGACGCGCACCACGGCGAACGCGAGCACGCCCGACTGGGTCCGCTGGTACTGGCCTGCGCGCGGGCGGTGTGGCGGGAGCTGTACGGTCCCGGGCGCGCGGGCCGCTCCGCGCCGCCCCCGGACCAACGGCCGGGGGTGCCGGAAGAAACGATGGACAACATGATGGGTTGGCTGCGGTTCAGCGAGTGGATGTAGCGGGTAGTCATACCGCAGCGCACGAGAAGGACCGGCCCCGACCCCCCGCCAGGGGGCCGGGTCCGGTCCGTTTTCCCGTCCCGTCCGTAAGCGGCGTCCGCCCCGCGGTCAGCCCGCGTAGCTGATCCGGATACGGGCACCGGGCGGGCCGGACGGCACCGCCTGGCAGGCCAGGACGTACCCCTCGGCCAGGTCGTCCCGGTCCAGCACCTCGTTGCGGAGCATCTTCACCTCGCCCTCCACCACCCGGCAGCAGCAGGCGCTGCACGCGCCCTCGCGGCAGGAGTACGGCGCCTGCACGCCCGCCGCGAGCAGCGCGTCCAGCAGCGGGGCGTCCGGCGCCCAGGCCACGGTGTGGGTGGTCCCGTCGAGGTCGACCTCGGCGGTGACGCCCGGCCCGGCGCCGGTGCGGAGCGGGGGCCGCTGCGCGAAGACGTCCCCGGAGAGCGAGAAGTACCGCTCCCGGTGGACGCCCCTGGAGCCCGCCCCGACCGCCCGCAGGGCCGCCTCGGCGGCGTCCATCAGCGGTGCGGGCCCGCACAAGTAGGCCTCGGCGGCCGGGTACGGGGCCACCAGCGGCGCCAGCCGGTCCGCGGTCGGCAGCCCCTGGAGGCGCTCCAGCCAGTGCACGACGGCGAAGCGCCCGGGGTGCTCGGCCACCAGCTCCCGCAGCTCCCCGGCGAGGGCCACCGACTCCGCGTCCCGGTTGGCGTAGAGCAGCGTGACCCGCTCCCGGCCCACCGCCAGCGCGGACTTGGCGATGGACAGCAGCGGGGTGATCCCGCTGCCGCCCGCCACCAGCAGCAGCTCGCGGTCCAGGTCGGCCGGGGTGAAGGTGCCCGCGGGCGGTAGCGCCCGGACCTCGTCCCCGGGGGCCAACCGCTCGCAGACCCACGCCGAACCGACCCCGCCGGGCACCTTCTTGACCGTGATCCGCAGCGGATCCCCGGTGTGCGGGGAGCCGGCCAGCGAGTAGCAGCGGGCCCCGCCCCCGGGCACCCGCAGGGTCAGGAACTGCCCCGGCCGGTACGGCAGGGGCCCGCGCCCCGGCGCCTCCAGGACCAGCGAGACCGCGTCCGGCGTCTCCTGGACCCGCTCCACCACCCGCAGCAGCAACTCGGCCCCGGACACCTCGGACACCCCGGACAGCCCGGACACCCCGGACGACTCAGGCATCGGCGGGCACCTCCAACCGCCCCTCGATCACGGCCCGTTCGATGCTCTCCCGCAGCGCGGCGCAGGAGCGCACCCCGGCGCTCGACCCGCCCCGGGCCACCACGGCCCCGATGCGGGGGCACTGCACGGCCGCCTCCCCGGTCCACTGCACCTGGGTGTGCGCGGGGCTGAACTTCTCGCACAGCACCCGGTTCCCGCACTCCCCGCAGACCACCGGGGTCATCACGGGGCCCCGGACCCGCGCCGGGCGAGGTTCTCGGCGACCTCGGCCCGCCACGCCTCGGTGGCGCGGGTGGTGTCGATCTCGAACTCGAAGCGGCGCACCATCTCGTCCGTGACCTCGGCGGCGTCCACGTAGAACTGTTCGTACCAGCGCCGCAGTTGGTAGACCGGCCCGTCCTCCTCCGTCAGCAACGGATTGTCGATGCGGGTCTTGTTCCGCCAGATCTCCACGTCCTGCTCGAAGCCGACCGCCAGCCCCTCGGAGGTCAGCCGCGCGGCCTCGGCGGCCTGCTCGTCGCTCATCCCGGGGAGCTTCTTGACGATGGTCCCGTACATGAGCACGAAGCTGTTCTCGTCCACCGGGTAGTGGCAGTTGATGAGCACCGACTCCAGCTCGACGCCCCCGCCCACATCGCTCCACAGCTTGTCGATCATGTACGAGGGCCCGTGGTAGGAGGCGTCGGAGCGCAGCCCGCCGCCGGTGGAGAGGGTGCCGAGGTCCACGTCGCCGCGCGGGGTGGACTCCATGTACTGGGTGGCCACGTGCCCGTCGAAGACATTCTTGAAGTAGTGCGGGAAGGCGTAGTGCACGTAGTAGAAGTGCGCCATGTCCACCACGTTGTCCACGATCTCGCGGCAGTTGGCGTTCTCCACCCGCAGCGAGTTCCAGCTCCACCGGCTCCACTCCGGGCTGCCGACCCCCTCGATCTCGGGGATCGTGATCCCGGCCGGCGGCTCGGCGCCCTCCGGGTCGTGCCACACGTACAGCTGCGCGTTGCGCTCCAGCACCGTCCAGGCCCGGGTGCGGGCGCGCGGCGGGACCCGGCGGGCGTAGGGGATCGCGGCGCAGCGGCCGTTGCCGCTCCAGCGCCAGTCGTGGAAGGGGCAGGCGACGGTGTCGCCCTTGACGCTGCCGTGCGCCAGGTTGCCGCCCATGTGCGGGCAGTGGGCGTTCAGGACGTGCAGCTCGCCGTCCTCGGCCCCCTGGAAGATCACGAGCTTGGTGCCGAAGGCGGCCACCTCGTGCGGGGCGCCGTCCTTGAAGTCCTCGGCCAGGCCCAGGCAGTGCCACCCGCGGGCGAACCGCGTCGGCACGGCGGCCGCCTCGATGACGCGGACCACGTCCGGTGCTTCGGCTGCTTCGACTGCTTCGGCTGTCGTCATGAGTGGCTCCCTACTTCTCGGCCTGGGCGGCGAGTTCGACGGCGATGTCGATGAGCTGGTCCTCCTGGCCGCCGACCAGGCGGCGCGCGCCCGCGCGCAGGAGGATGTCGGCGCCGGAGACGCCGTAGCGCTCCGCCTGCCGGTAGGCGTGCTTGAGGAAGCTGGAGTAGACCCCCGCGTGGCCCATGAGCAGGGCCATCCGGTCGAGCGTGCACTCCTCGTCCATGACGGGCCGCACCACGTCCTCGGCCGCGTCGATGATCCTCAGCACGTCGATGCCGGTCCGGATCCCCATCCGCTCGCAGACCGCGGCGAAGGCCTCGACCGGGGTGTTGCCCGCGCCCGCGCCGAGCCGCCGGGTCGAACCGTCGATCTGGAGCGCCCCGGCGCGCACGGCGGCCACCGAGTTGCCCACGCCCAGCCCGAGGTTCTCGTGCCCGTGGAAGCCGACCTGCGCGTCGCCGCCCAGCTCGGCGACCAGCGCCGCGACCCGGTCGGTGACCTGGTCCATGACCATGGCCCCGGCCGAGTCCACGACGTACACGCACTGGCAGCCCGCGTCGGCCATGATCCGGGCCTGGCGGGCCAGGTTCTCCGGGCTGGTGGAGTGCGCCATCATCAGGAACCCGACGGTCTCCAGCCCCATCTCCCGGGCCAGCCCGAAGTGTTGGACGGCGATGTCGGCCTCGGTGCAGTGGGTGGCGATCCGGCAGATGGCGCCGCCGTTCGCGTGCGCCGCGCGGATGTCGTCCTTGACGCCCAGCCCCGGCAGCATCAGGAAGGCGATCTTCGCGGTGCGGGCGGTCTCGGCGGCGATCTTGATCAGATCCTGCTCGGGGGTGCGGGAGAAGCCGTAGTTGAACGAGGACCCGCCCAGCCCGTCCCCGTGCGTGACCTCGATGACGGGCACGCCCGCGCCGTCGAGCGCGGCGACCACGGAGCGCACGTCCTCGCCCGTGAACTGGTGCCGCTTGGCGTGCGAACCGTCGCGCAGCGAGGAGTCGGTGACCCGGATGTCCAGGCTCTCGGAGTAGGTGGCCACGTCAGTTCATCTCCTTGGCGAACTCCTCGCCGACCTTCGTGGCGGCGGCGGTCATGATGTCGAGGTTCCCGGCGTAGGGCGGCAGGTAGTCGCCCGCGCCCTCCACCTCCAGGAAGATGGCGACCCGGGCCGTCCCGCCGCCGAGCGGCGAGGGGTCGTCGTACTGCGGCTCGGCGCGCAGCCGGTAGCCGGGGACGTACGCGGCCACGTCCGCCACGACCTGCTCGATCGAGGCCGTGATCGCCTCGCGGTCGGCGTCCTCCGGGATCGCGCAGAAGACGGTGTCGCGCATGATCACGGGAGGGTCGGCGGGGTTGAGGATGATGATGGCCTTGCCGCGCGCGGCGCCGCCGATCTCCTCGATGCCGCGGGCCGTGGTCCGGGTGAACTCGTCGATGTTGGCCCGGGTCCCGGGCCCCGCCGAGACGGAGGCGACCGACGCCACGATCTCGGCGTAGGCCACCGGAACCACCCGCGAGACGGCGTACACCATCGGGATGGTCGCCTGCCCGCCGCAGGTGATCATGTTGACGTTGTCCCGGTCCAGGTGGGCCGTGAGGTTCGCGGGCGGCACCACGGCGGGCCCGACGGCGGCCGGGGTCAGGTCGATCGCCTTGATGCCGAGCTCGGCGTAGCGCGGGGCGTTGGCCCGGTGCACGGAGGCGGAGGTGGCCTCGAAGACCAGGTCGGGCAGCTCGCCGCGGGCGAGCAGCCGCTCCACCCCCTCGTGCGTGGCCTCGATCCCGGCCCGGCGGGCCCGCGCCAGGCCCTCGCTGTCGGGGTCGACGCCGACCATCCAGCGCGGCTCGACGTACGGGGAGCGCAGGAGCTTGTAGAGCAGGTCGGTACCGATGTTGCCGGAGCCGACGATGGCGGCGGTCGCCTTCTTGATCGTGCTCTCGGTCGTGCTCTTGGTCATGCTCGTGGCCACCTCAGGAGAAGGAGAGGGAGACCGGGCCGAGCCCGGTGAAGTCGGCGGTGTAGGTCCGCCCGGCGCGCACGTCCACGGCGCGGGTGCAGGACCCGGGCAGGATCAGGTGCCCCTTGCGCAGCGGTACGCCGAAGCGGGCGACCGTACGGGCCAGCCAGGCGACGGCCGTGGCGGGGTCCCCGAGGACGGCGTCGGCACGGCCGGTGGCCAGCAGCTCGTCGCCGCAGGTCAGGCGTGCCTCGATGGCCTTGAGGTCGAGCTCGCGCGGATCCCGGCCGGCGCCGATGACGTAACCGGCGGAGGAGGCGTTGTCGGCGATCGTGTCGGCGATGGCGATCCGCCAGTCCGCGATCCGGCTGTCGATCAACTCGATGGCCGGGACGACCCGTTCGGTCGCGGCCAGCACGTCCGCCTCGGTGCAGCCCTCGCCCGGCAGGTCGGCGCCGAGCACGAAACCGACCTCGACCTCGATGCGGGGCGCGCAGTAGCCCGCGAGCGGGACGGGGACCTCGGAGCGCAGCTCCATGGTGTCGAGCAGGTGCCCGTAGTCGGGCTCGTCGACGCCCATCATGGCCTGCATGACCGGGGACGAGAGCCCGACCTTGTGCCCGGTGATCCGGTCGCCGTCGTGGTCGACGCGGCGGCCGATGTTGTGCAACTGGATCTCGTACGCGTCCTGCGCGTCGATCCCGGGATACGTCTCGCTCAGCGGCCGTACGGGCTCCCGCCGCAGCTCGGCCGTGCGCAGCAGCCCCGCGGCCTCGCGCCGGAGCCGTTCGTCGAGCATGGGTGCCTCCCGGCTGCGGTGGTGTGGTGCCGCAGACGGTAGGCGCGGGCCCGGCGCGCACGGGAGCCCCCGTTCCCGCTGAGCGGGAACGGGGGCTCCGGATGCCTAGAGCGCCTCGACGAAGGCCGCGAAGGCGACCCGGCCGACGGTGAAGACGGGACCGCCGGGGATCTTGGAATCCCGGACGGCGACTTGGCAGGGCTGGGGGGCGACCTCTACGCACTCGCCGCCGCTGCTACCGCTGTACGAAGCCTTGCGCCAGGCGATGCCGAGGGGCGAGCACTCGACACAGTCGCCGCCCGTGTTTCCGCTGTACGAGGACTTACGCCACCGCGCGTTGGCCATGTTCTGGTTGGTGCCCATAGCGTTCCTCCATTACGCGGACGATCAATGCCGCCGATTCCTCCACCGAGAGGGCGGCGGCTTGCAGCTGAGCGTAACGAAGGGCGGACTCCCTGACCGTGTCAGGGTTGGCCGTCATGTGGCCGGAGATCAAGTCCTCGGTGTAGACGATGTCCGGGTCCCCGTCGAACCGCAGGGTGTTGAACGACCCGATCAAGCTGGCGTGTTCGCCTGCTGCGAAGGGAAGCACCTGCAATCGTGTCCAGCGTTGCTCGTTGATGCTGAGCAGGTGCTGGAGTTGGTTCCGCATGACCTCCCGGCCACCGATCGGCCGATACAGCGCGGCCTCGTCGAGCACGACCCACACCATCGGCGGACGCTCCCGCCGCAGGATCCGCTGGCGTTCCATCCGGGCCGCAACCAAGTCTTCCAGATTGCTCGGCAGCCCCGTCGCGAGCACCGCTCGCGCGTACTCTTCCGTCTGCAACAGGCCGTACACCACCTGCGCCTGATACGTGGAGATGTACTCCGCCCTAGCCTCCATCTCGGCATACGCCTGGAACCAACTCGGTAGCTGACTCCTCAGCACCAACCCCACCAGCCGGCCGAACTGGCCATCCGTCCCCAAGGCCGCATCCAGCCGCTCGGAGAAATCGCGGGTCGGGACCCGCCTCGTGGTCTCGATCTGGCCGATCAGGGAGCCGGTGCAGTAGATGATGTCGCCGAGCTGCGCCTGCTTCAGCCCTGCGGCTTCGCGGCAGCGGCGCAGCTCGGCGCCGTAGTAGTCCAGCGGGGAGGCGGTGGGATCGAGGTCGCTGATGTTGACCATGGGCGGTCACCCCTAAGTACGCGCCGTGCAGCGGTCGTTCCGGTCGGCGACCGAGCGTAACGAGTCAGCCGCACCCCGGTACCGAAAACGGGGCAACCACCCACGCACGAGCTACTTCCTCGGGCCCGGACAGACCTGCCAGGCGAGGTGGTACAGCGTGTTCACGCTCGCGTCCGTCGAGTCCATGGCCATGAAGCTCGTCGTACCCGGCGCGGACGTACCGGCGTTCACCCGCAACTCCGTGTTGATGTTGAAGTTGCGCTGCTCACCGCAGGGGGCCCAGACCAGGTCGGAGTACTCGGTCTTGTCCGTCGTCTGCCAGTTGTCGTCGAGCGGGCCGGTGAACTGGTGGGTGCGCTGGGTGGTCTGGGGCATGCCCTGGAAGTAGTAGCCCGCCCGTTCCTGCCCGGTCGCCCCGCGCTGGAGGCTGCCGAAGCCGCGGTAGTCGGCCTGGACGATGGCGTAGGTGAAGCCGGACGGCACGTGCACGCGCAGGTTGAGCTGGCAGTTCTTGCGGAAGGCGGTGGGCGGGGCGCCGGGGCCGACCTGGGCGAGGTACTCGCTGTAGGTCACCGTGAAGGCCGTGTTGTCGGGCGCGACGGCGACCTGCGCCGTCCCCTCTCGACAGCCGGAACCGTTGACGGTGGCCAGCTCGATCACGATCTTGTCCGGCGGGACGGTGATGGGACCCGCCTGCGCGGGGGCCGCGGTGGCGAGGAGGGCGGCGGTCGCGCCCATGGCGAGCAGGGTTCGGGACAGGGAAAGAGACATCGTTGTCGCTCCTGACCGTTCGAGGGGTGGGGCGTGATCAGACGCTCGGACACTGCTTCCACTCGAAGTGGTAGACCGTGTTCACGCTGCCGTCCGTCGAGTCCATGCTCATGAAGCTCAGGGCCTGCGGGCTGGACGAGCCCGCGTAGACCCGCAGTTCGGTGTTGACGTTGAGGATCCGGTCCTCGCCGCAGGCGGCCCAGACCAGGTCCGCGTAGCCGGTCTGGTCGCTGGCCTGCCAGTTGTCGGAGTACGGGCCGCCGAACTGGTGCGTGGTCCGGGCCGTCTGCGACTGGCCCTGGAAGTAGTACCCGGCGCGTTCCTGCCCGTAGGCGCCGCGCTGGAGGCTGGCGAAGCCGCGGTAGTCGGCGCGGGCGATGGCGTAGGTGAAGCCCTGCGGCACGTGCACCCGCAGCGCCAGCTGGCAGTTCTTGCGGAAGTCCGTGCCCCCGGCGCCCGCCCCGGCCTGGGCCAGGTAGTCGCTGTAGGTGACGGTGAAGGCGGTGTTGTCGGGCGCCGCGGCCACGTCGGCCGTACCCGCGGGGCACCCCGACCCGTTCGCCCCGACCACCTCCACGGTGACTCGGCCCGGGGGCACGTACGCACCATCGGCCTGTGCGGCGGCGGTGGGAACGCCCACCGCCACCAGGGTCAGGGTCGCGGCCCCGAGGGCCAGTCTGCGCAGCTTCATGTCCGTTACTCCGTCCGGTGGCGACGACACCGGATCCGCAATCCGGATCCGGCTTGAGCATGCACATGCCACCACTCCCCCACGGCCGGGGTAACCACCGGATACGGCCAACACCCCCACCCCACCCCCCACTGGCCGGAACCAGCGAGTCCGCTCCCCCCACCGAGCCCCCCCACCAGCCCCCCGCCCCATCCCCCGCGGCCCACCCTCCCCCAGGATGTCCGGAAGCACGCACTCCAGCCCCGCCAGCGTTTGAGGCGCCCCGCGCGAGGCCGCACTCCAGCCCCGCCGACGCTCGACGCACCCCGCGCGAGGCCGCACTCCAGCCCCGCCAGCGTTCGAGGCACCCCGCGCGAGGCCGCACTCCAGCCCCGCCAGCGTTCGAGGCACCCCGGACGAGACCGCACTCCAGCCCCGCCGACGCTCGACGCACCCCGCGCGAGGCCGCACTCCAGCCCCGCCAGCGTTCGAGGCACCCCGGACGAGACCGCACTCCAGCCCCGCCGGCGTTTGAGGCGCCCCCGGAGGGCAGATCAGGGACGGCCACAATCCGCACACGGCACCGGCCTAGCCGATGAGCGCCTGCCGAATCTGCCGAACGGTCTGCGCAGCAACCCCCGCATCCACGGCGCCGTACGCGGCATACGCGTTCAGACCGGTGGCCAGGGCCCATCCCCGCCCGCGCGTCCAGGTGGCCTCGTCCACGCCGAGCGCCGCGCGGAAGACCGTACGACTGCCCGGCGACAACAGCGTGAAGGCGACCATCAGGTCACGAGCCGGGTCGCCGAGGCCCAGCCCTCCGAAGTCGATGACCGCGCTGAGCCGACCGTCCACGGTGAGCAGGTTGCCGGTGTGGAAGTCCCCGTGGAACCAGACCGGCGGGCGGTCCCAGCCGGGGGCGCCGAGGGCCGCGTCCCACAGGGCGGTCGCCGCCGGGGCGTCGAAGACCTCACCGGCCTCGCCGAACCGCGCGATGGACGCCCGGGTCTCCCGGTCGCGATCGGCCAGGGACCCGTGCGACAGGTCACCCGAAACCCCCTCGGCCGGGAACCGCTGGAGCGCCTCCAGGAACCCCGCCAGCTCGACGGCCGCCGCGGCGGAATCCCCCAGGACCTCGACGGTCGCCTGCTCACCGTCCAACCAGCGGAACACCGCCCACGGCCACGGGTACCCGAAGCCGGGGCGCCCGGCGCGTACGGGCTCCGGGACCGCCAGCGGAAGGTGCGGGGCTAGGCGCGGCAGCCAGTGGTACTCGGTCGCGAACCGCTCGGCGACCGCGGCCCGCCGCGGCAACCGCACCGCCAGCTCCCGGCCGAGCCGATGGATCACGTGGTCCGACCCGCCCGGTTCCACCGCGACCAACGGCAGCGCGGCCCACTCCGGAAACTGCCCGTCGACCAGCTGCCGCACGAGCTCCGTACCGATCCTCACGCGAACCCCCCGTTCCGGCCCCCGACCCCGGTGTGACGGGCGACGCGGTCCGGCCATCCCACTGCACGCACGCCACCCCGTCCACCGATTTGCACCCGGCCCGCCCCCGAACCCGGGAAAGAAAGATCGCCCGACGGCGCGACATCCTGACCTCCCGCGTAGTCAAGAGGGATATGCACGGGGATCAGCAGGCAAGCGAACAGGTGGGGACCGAGTGAAATCAGCACAGGAGGACGCGTACCTGGAATTCGTGTCCGCGCGGGCGAAGGCCCTCTACCGCTCGGCGTACACCCTCGCGGCCGGCGACGCGCACCTCGCCGAGGACCTGGTCCAGGAGACCTTCAGCCGGATCTACGTCCACTGGAACCGCGTGGCCCGGGCGGACAGCCCCGCGGCCTACGCCCAAACGGTCCTGGTCCGCACGTTCCTCACCCTGCGCCGCCGACGCAGCACCACCGAACGCCCGACCGGAACCGGGACCGTACCCGACAGCGCGGACGTCAGCGGCCGCGACTGCGCCCTGCGCATCACCCTCACGACCGCCCTCGGCCAACTACCGCCCCGCGACCGGGCGGTGCTCCTGCTCCGCTACTGGGAGGGGCACACCATCGAGGAGACCGCCCGCACGCTCAAGCTGAGCAACAGCGCGGTCCGCTCGCAGGGCACCCGAGCACTGGGCAAACTCCGCGCGCTCCTGGGCGAGACCCTGTCCGACCTGGTCCCGCACTGAGCGAACGCCCCCTCACCCTCACCCGCCAGCAACAGAGAAGCAGTGACCCACCATGCCCTTCGAAACAGACCTCGCCCACGCCCTGAACCGCACCACGGACTCCCTGGACCCCGACCTCACCCCGCTCCTGACCGGCGCCGTCCAGCGCGGCCGCACCCACCAGCGCCGCCGCCGCACCGCCGCCCTCCTGGCCGGGGCCGGGGCCTGCGCCGCGATCGCCACATGCGCCCTGCTCCTCCCCACCCTCCGCCCCTCCGGCTCCGACATGGAACCGACGGCCCTGGCCCTACCCCGCTCCGCGGTCTCCGGTGACCAGATGATCCAGGCCCTGCAACAGACCTTCCCGGGAGCCCGGTTCAGCGACCAACACGGCCAGAGCAACAACCCGGCGGACCCCTCGGCCGGCTACGTAGCCAACGCCGGGCTCCTCCTCGACGACGGCCACGGCCCCGCCTTCGTCGGCATCTCGGCGGTCCGCCTCAAACTCCCCCTGCGCGACGGCGACGGCCTGAGCTGCGACCGCACCCCCGCCCGCCCCAAGGGCGACACCTGCACCCTCACCGAACTCCCCGACAGCCCCACCACCCCCGGCGGCGCACTGCTCCTCTCGGAACGCACCGCAGCCGACCGCACCCCGGGCTCCGCCCAACGCTGGACCCTCACCCTGACCCTGAAATCCACCGGAGCCCAACTCCAACTGACCCAATGGAACAGCCCCGGCGGCGGCACAGGCCCCGAAACCCCCAAGCCCACCCGCCCCACCCCGCCCCTCACCGAAGCCCAAGCGGCATCCACCCTCACAAGCCCCACTTGGACCCCCATCCTGAGCGCAGTGGGCTAACCGCTTCCCGAACGCCAAATCCCCCCGAGGCCCTGCCGAGACCTAGCGGTAACTGACGCATTCACGCTTGTTCACATCCCGCCACCACAGAATGACCGCCCCTTCATAACGACCACCCCAGAGCGCCCCAAAACAATTGACCCGAACTTAAACTCCACTCTAGTAGCCGCAGCGACATCAAACACTCTCCACTAACCCGTGGCCGGGTCGGGAATCCCCTCCGGAAAATCAACAGCTCCGGCATCGAGACTCTCCGTTGCAGGGCACACATATCCCACGATCGCAAATATAACCTCGCCGAGATTACCGCGCACCCCGATTTTTGCGACAAGTAAACACATGACGGAGATCACGGACCCTTTACGCTTCCGCCTCCACTACCCCTCACGACATAATACCGATGTCAAATCTGGCCACTCGACGCCGCGTGGCTGCATGGTCAAGATTCCGGATACTTCCTCGTCGACTCTGGAGGAGTCCATGCAACCCCCTCGCGCTCCAGTCGATCGATTATCCATTCACGCCCCCTTGAATCGGCTACTTCCCACGCATGCAGGAATGGGCGGGAGCTCCTGATGCCGATCACCCCACGAACACCAGACACTCGAAGCGAAGCGTCCGGCATGGTGTGACAGAGGTCTGCAAGCCATGCAATACAAGCCAGAGAATCACCATCCGGCCAAAACTCTAGAGGCTTTTTTCGTCGCGCCATTGCCCTAATCTCAAGCATGGCAATGTTCTTCAAGAACGATCCTGCATCCCAGTCGTCCATGCGCCTCATCAGCTACTCCAACCTTCCACAGCAGACAGAATATGGAACCGACGGCCCTGGCCCTACCCCGCTCCGCGGTCTCCGGTGACCAGATGATCCAGGCCCTGCAACAGACCTTCCCGGGCGCCCGGTTCAGCGACCAACACGGCCAGAGCAACAACCCGGCGGACCCCTCGGCCGGCTACGTAGCCAACGCCGGACTCCTCCTCGACGACGGCCACGGCCCCGCCTTCGTCGGCATCTCGGCGGTCCGCCTCAAACTCCCCCTGCGCGACGGCGACGGCCTGAGCTGCGACCGCACCCCCGCCCGCCCCAAGGGCGACACCTGCACCCTGACCGAACTCCCCGACAGCCCGACCACCCCCGGCGGCGCACTGCTCCTCTCGGAACGCACCGCAGCCGACCGCACCCCGGGCTCCGCCCAACGCTGGACCCTCACCCTGACCCTGAAATCCACCGGAGCCCAACTCCAACTAACCCAATGGAACAGCCCCGGCGGCGGCACAGGCCCCGAAACCCCCAAGCCCACCCGCCCCACCCCGCCCCTCACCGAAGCCCAAGCGGCATCCACCCTCACAAGCCCCACCTGGACCCCCATCCTGAGCGCAGTGGGCTAACCGCTTCCCGAACGCCAAATCCCCCCGAGGCCCTGCCGATACCTAGCGGAAACTTAAGCACCACCCTGGTAGACGTACCCATCCCGCGCACTGCACCAACCAGCAGTTAATTCCGCCCCCGGATTCAGACCCAACAGGACACTCGCCCGCTTCCACTCATGCTCCTGACCTAGTGAAATTTGCGCCACATTCCAGGCAATCCCAAGCATGCCGGAGATCGCCTTCCAAGCAGAATTAAATCTAGCGGGGCCACGGATTGAGTCCCGGGTCGGTGTACAAGCACTCCAGAGGGCGATCCGCATAGATGGCCAACTCCAAAGCCTCCTCGAAGCTGGAACCCATTGACCAGATCCACCCGAGGCCCGCGGCAACTACCGCACCACCATCCTCCATAAAGACGCTCGAATAGCTAAGCCATTCACCAATGGGGAAGTAGCGCCCACCCAAAGCCTGCTCAATCTCCAGCGCCATGCCCCGCTGATTCCCGCAAGAAATGGGATCGAAGCTGAAGGGTTCGTCGTTGCTAAAGTACGGACCTGTTTTATTCACCGGCTCAACGCTCAATCCACCCAGGGTGGACAGCACCTCTTCGGCCCGCAAGCTCGGAGCGTACCCCTCCTGCCGGAATACCTCCATCCACCGGGAAACATCCATCTTCCGCTGAGGGTCCCAACCGGAATCACTCAAAACCTGGATCGTCTCGGGTCGCAGCAGGTCAAATCTATTCGGCATCAGCAATCGACTCCAAGACAGTGCAGCGCCATCAGGCACGAGCCAGCGAACTCCACGAACTAGATCATGCAGAACACACCGAGACGCAAGCCATTTACCAGGACTGGTCACGGTCCAGTTCCCCGAGATGCTCGATCGCGCGGAGCGGGGCCCAGTGCTGCATCCCCCCTACCCCGCCGCCCCGTACACCGGGTGCGGGGGCTGGGCTTCGGACAGGAGTTTCGATGCGGCCTCGCCCGCCTCCGTCGGGGTCCAGCGGGAGGCTTGGTTCGCGGTGGGGCCCGGGCGCCAGCCCTCCATGACGGTGATGCGGCCGCCCTCCGCTTCGAAGACGCGGCCCGTGACCCCGGCCGAGGCGTCGGAGCCGAGCCAGACGACCAGCGGGGAGACGTTCTCCGGGGCCATCGCGTCGAAGGCCCCGGCTACGGGGGCCGCCATCGTCGCCGCGAAGGTCTCCTCCGTCATCCGGGTCCGCGCCGCCGGGGCGATCGCGTTGACCTGGACCCCGTACCGGCCCATCTCCGCCGCCGCGACCAGCGTCATGCCCAGGATCCCCGCCTTGGCCGCGCTGTAGTTGCCCTGGCCGACCGAGCCCAACAGGCCCGCCCCCGACGAGGTGTTGACCACCCGGGCCGCCACCTGCCGCCCCGCCTTCGCCTCGGCCCGCCAGTGCGCCGCCGCGTGCTTGAGCGGCAGGAAGTGCCCCTTGAGGTGGACCCGCATGACCGCGTCCCAGTCGTCCTCGTCGAGGTTCACGAGCATCCGGTCCCGCAGGAACCCCGCGTTGTTGACCAGGGTGTCCAGCCGCCCGAAGGCGTCCAGCGCGCACTCGACCAGCGAGGCCGCACCCTCCGTCGTGGCGATGTCCCCGCCGTGGGCCACCGCCTCGCCCCCCAGCGCCCGGATCTCCGCCACCACCAGCGCCGCCGGGGCGTCCGGCCCCGGCAACCCGTCCAGGCCCACCCCGAGGTCGTTGACGACGACCCGCGCGCCCTCCGCCGCGAAGGCCAGGGCGTGGGCCCGGCCCAGCCCCCGCCCCGCGCCCGTCACGATCACTACCCGGTCTTCGGCAAGTCCCATGTCACGTCTCCTTGTTGGCGGTTGCGGCGTCCAGGAAGGCGGGGCGTTCGCCGCCGCCGTGCAGCAGCAGGCTCGCGCCGCTCACGTACGCGGCCCGGTCGGAGGCCAGGAAGACGGCCGCCCCGCCCACGTCGGCGGGCTCGGCGAGCCGGCCGAGCGGGACCGTGGCGCCGACGGCGGCGATCCCGGCCTCGTCCCCGTAGTGCAGGTGGGAGAGTTCGGTGCGGACCATGCCCAGCACCAGGGTGTTCACCCGTACCTCGGGCGCCCACTCGACGGCCATCGAGCGGGCCAGGTTCTCCAGCCCCGCCTTGGCGGCCCCGTAGGCGGCGGTGCCCGGCGAGGGGCGGGTGCCGCTGACGCTGCCGATCATGACCACCGACCCGCCCGCAGCCCGTAGCGCGGGGTAGGCGGCCAGCGAAGCGGTGAGCGGCGCCGTCAGGTTGAGGGCGACGACCCGTGCGTGCCGCTCGGCCTCGCCCTCGCCGAGCAGTCGGTACGGGGTGCCGCCGGCGTTGTTGACCAGGCAGTCCAGCCGCCCGTACCGCTCGGCGACGGAGGCGAAGAACTCCCCCACCGCCACCGGATCCCGCAGGTCGAGGGCGGTGAAACGGGCCTCCCGGCCCCCCGCCTCCACCGGCTCCTGCGGCGGGCGGCGCGCGCAGACGACGACCCGCGCGCCCGCCGCGAGGAACGACCGGGCGATACCGGCGCCGACGCCCCGGGTGCCACCGGTGACGACGACGACCCTCCCGTCCAGCTCCATAGGCTGCTACCTTCCTCCCCTAACAAACGTTTGGTGGAAAGGTAGCTGATCCGCTCATGGGTGTCTCCACCTCAAGCCCCGGCAAGGGCATCGCACTCGTCACAGTCGACTTCCCACCGGTCAACGCCCTTCCCGTGCAGGGCTGGTACGACCTCGCCGACGCCCTGCGCGCCGCGGGCCGCGACCCCGAGGTCCGCTGCGTGGTGCTGGCGGCCGAGGGGCGCGGCTTCAACGCGGGCGTCGACATCAAGGAGATGCAGCGCGACACCAGACGCGGCGAAAACGGCGGGCACGGCGCGCTCATCGGCGCCAACCGCGGCTGCTACGAGGCCTTCGCGGCCGTGTACGAGTGCGAGGTCCCCGTCGTCGCCGCCGTGCACGGCTTCTGCCTGGGCGGCGGCATCGGCCTGGTCGGCAACGCCGACGCGATCGTGGCCAGCGACGACGCCACCTTCGGGCTGCCGGAGCTGGACCGGGGCGCGCTCGGCGCGGCCACCCACCTCTCGCGGCTGGTCCCCCAGCACCTGATGCGCGCCCTGTACTACACCTCGCGCACCGCGACGGCCGCCGAGCTGCACGCGCACGGCTCGGTCTGGAAGGTGGTCCCGCGCGAGGGGCTGCGCGCGGCGGCCCTGGAGCTGGCCGCCGAGATCGCGCTCAAGGACGGCTACCTCATCCGCCTGGCGAAGGCGGCCATCAACGGCATCGACCCCGTGGACGTCCGGCGCAGCTACCGCTTCGAGCAGGGCTTCACCTTCGAGGCCAATCTCAGCGGGGTCGCCGACCGGGTCCGCGACACCTTCGGAGGCGAGGAGCGCCGATGACCGACAAGACCATGACCCCCGACGAGGTGGTCGGACGGCTGCGCAGCGGGATGACGATCGGGATCGGCGGCTGGGGCTCGCGGCGCAAGCCGATGGCCCTGGTGCGAGCACTGCTCCGGTCCGAGATCACCGATCTCACCGTCATCTCCTACGGCGGCCCCGACGTCGGCCTGCTGGCCGCCGCCGGAAAGATCCGCAAGCTGGTGGCCGCCTTCACCACCCTCGACTCCATCCCCCTGGAGCCCCACTTCCGGGCCGCCCGCGAGCGCGGCGCCTTCACCCTCACCGAGATCGACGAGGCCATGTTCATGTGGGGGCTGACCGCCGCCGTGAACCGGCTGCCCTTCCTGCCCGTCCGCGCCGGCCTCGGCTCCGACGTCATGCGGGTCAATCCCGAACTGCGCACGGTCACCTCCCCCTACGCCGACGGCGAGGAGTTCGTCGCCGTACCCGCCCTGCGCATGGACGCGGCCCTGGTCCACGTGAACCGCGCCGACCGAGCCGGAAACGGCCAGTACCTGGGCCCCGACCCGTACTTCGACGACCTCTTCTGCGAGGCGGCGGACAGCGCGTACGTCTCCTGCGAGCGGCTCGTCGAGACCGCCGAGCTGACCCGCGGGGCGGCCCCGCAGACCCTGCTCCTCAAGCGGCACTCGGTCACCGGGGTCGTCGAGACCCCCAACGGCGCGCACTTCACCACCTGCGCCCCCGACTACGAGCGCGACGAGCCCTTCCAGAAGGCGTACGTCGCCGCGGCCGGCGACCCGGCGGCCTGGGCGGAGTTCACCGCCCGCTTCCTGTCCGGCAACGAGAAGGCCTACCAGTCCGCCGTCCAGGCCTGGCACGAGGAGCAGCAGAAGTGACCACCCCAGCCACGCCAGCCACGCCAGCCACCCCCGCCACACCAGCCACCTCAACCACCCCAGCCCCCCCGACCCGCGCCGACTACTGCGTGATCGCCTGCGCCGAGGCCTGGCGGGACAACGGCGAGGTCCTCGCCAGCCCCATGGGCCTGATCCCCTCCATCGGCGCCCGGCTGGCCCGCCGCACCTTCGCCCCCGACCTGCTGCTGACCAACGGCGAGGCGTTCCTGGTCGGCCCGGACGGCTCCGTCGAGGGCTGGTTGCCCTACCGCCAGCACCTGGCCATGGTCACCGGCGGCAAGCGGCACGTGATGATGGGCGCCAGCCAGATCGACCGCTTCGGCAACCAGAACATCTCCTGCATCGGCGACTGGGAGCAGCCCTCCCGCCAGCTGCTCGGCGTCCGCGGCGCCCCCGTCAACACCCTGAACAACCCGGTCAGTTACTGGATCCCCAAGCACTCCTCGCGGGTCTTCGTCGCCCGCGTGGACATGGTCTCGGGCGTGGGCTACGACCGGGCCGCCGCGGCGGGCCCGTCCGCGACCCGCTTCCACCGCATCCCCCGCGTGGTGACGAACCTCGGGGTCTTCGACTTCGGGACCCCGGACCGGTCGATGCGGATCGCCTCCCTGCACCCGGGGGTGAGCGTCGAGGAGGTCCGCGCGGCCACCGGCTTCGACCTGACCGGCATCACGGACCCGATCGCCCGCACCCGCGAGCCGAGCGCCGCCGAACTGCTCCTGATCCGCGAGGAACTCGACCCCCGCGCCACCCGCCTGCGCGAGGTGCCCGCGTGACGGGGACGGATGGGAGAGAAACGGACGGGCCGCAGACGCCCCCGACCGAGACGTCCCGGACGAAGACGTCCCGGCCACAGACGTCCCGGCCGCAGACGCCCCGGATCGAAACCGCCCTCACCAAGCTCGTCGGCATCGAGCACCCGATCGTCCAGACCGGCATGGGCTGGGTCGCGGGCCCGCGCCTGGTGTCCGCCGCCGCCAACGCCGGTGCGCTCGGCATCCTGGCCTCCGCCACGATGACCGTGGACCAGCTGCGCGGGGCGGTGCAGGAGGTCAAGTCCCGTACGCGGGCGCCCTTCGGGGTCAACCTGCGGGCGGACGCCGGGGACGCGGCCGAGCGGGCCCAGCTGATCATCGACGAGGGGGTCCGGGTCGCGTCCTTCGCGCTCGCGCCCTCCAAGGAGCTGATCGCGCGGCTCAAGGACGCGGGCGTGGTGGTGATCCCGTCCATCGGGGCCCGGCGGCACGCGGAGAAGGTCGCGGCCTGGGGCGCGGACGCGGTGATCGTGCAGGGCGGGGAGGGCGGCGGGCACACCGGGGACGTGGCGACGACCGTGCTGCTGCCGCAGGTGGTGGACGCGGTGGACATCCCGGTGATCGCGGCGGGCGGCTTCCACGACGGGCGCGGCCTGGTCGCGGCCCTCGCCTTCGGCGCGGCGGGCGTCGCGATGGGCACCCGGTTCCTGCTGACCTCCGATTCGACCGTCCCGGACCCGGTCAAGGCCCGCTACCTCGCGGCCGGGGTCAAAGACGTCACGGTGACCACGGCCGTGGACGGGCTGCCGCACCGGATGCTGCGCAGCGAGCTGGTCGTCGCGCTGGAGCGGGCGGGCCGTACCCGGGCGCTGGCCAAGGCGGTCCGGCACGCGGCGTCCTTCCGCCGGATCTCTGGGCTGAGCTGGCCGCAGATGGTCCGCGACGGGCTCGCGATGAAACACGGCAAGGACCTGTCCTGGAGCCAGGTCCTGCTCGCCGCCAACACCCCCATGCTCCTCAAGGCGTCCATGGTCGAGGGCCGTACGGACCTCGGCGTCATGGCATCGGGCCAGGTCGCGGGCGTGATCGAGGACCTTCCGTCCTGTGCGGAACTCGTCACCCGCGTCATGGCCGAGGCACACGCAGTGCTCCGCGCCCTGCCTCCGGCAGGGTGATCCCCCTTCTCCCCTTTCAGGAGTCGCACCGATGAGCCGTGCCCGAATCCGCCTGGCGGCGACCGGAGTGCTTCTCTCCGCGCTCGCCGTCGGCACCCTCCCGGCCGCCGCGTACGCCGCGCCGACGCCGGCCGCCGCCACCACGGCCCGGCACCCCCAGCACCCCCACCAGCAGGCGGACACGATCCGCCGGATCCCGCTCCAGGGCGCGGTCAACGTCCGCGACATCGGCGGGTACCGCACCCTCCTCGGCGGTCAGGTCCGCCAGGGGCTGGTCTACCGTTCCGACGCGCTCGGCAAGCTGACCGACGCGGACCTCACCACGGTCTCCGGTCTCGGCCTCACGAAGGTCGTCGACTTCCGCATTCCGATGGAGCAGCAGTACGACGGGACGGACCGGCTGCCCGCCGGCCTGACCTCCACCTCGCGCCAGGTCAGCGACCGCGGCCTGTACGGGTTCCTGGTGGGCGCGATCGCCACCGGCGACCCCGTCAAGCAGGAGCAGATGCTCGGCGGCGGCCGCGCCGAGGCCTACATGCGCGAGGTCTACCGCACCTTCGTCACGAACCCGGACAGCCGGGCCCAGTTCGCGACGACGCTGCGGGAGATCGCGGACGGCAAGCAGGGTCCGCTGCTGTACCACTGCACGTCCGGCAAGGACCGGACGGGCTGGCTGAGCTACGTCCTGCTGCGGGCCCTGGCCGTGCCGCAGGCCACGGCCGAGCAGGACTACCTGGCCTCGAACACCTTCCGGGCCGCGTACGACGCCCAGGTCCGGGCGGGGCTCAAGCAGTCCGGCCGGATGCAGGACCCGGACCTGCTGATACCGCTCCAGGAGGTCCGCCAGGACTACCTGGACTCGGCGACGGCGCAGCTGGAGGCCGACTACGGCGGCTTCTACGGCTACCTGACGGACGGCCTCGGGCTGGACCTGCGGACCCTGGCGAAGCTCCAGGTCAAGCTGGTCCGCTCGTAGGGACGAGGGGCGGGAACGCGAAAACGCCGGGCAGCGCGTCATGCGCTGCCCGGCGTCGTCGTACGTACGCGTGCGGGGAGGGATCAGGCGCTGGGGCGGCCCGACCCGGCGCCGCCGCCGGTCGCGCGGCGACGGCCCTGGCCGAAGCCCTGGCTCGCGCCCTGGGCGCCGCCGCCGCGGGGGGGTCGTATACAC